>CACYCU010000096.1 GCA_902772945.1 uncultured bacterium
GGTTTAAAACCTCTTATTTTTCATTTAAATCTTCATCCGATTCATCAGGTTCTTCATCCAAATCTTCATCCGACTCATCCTCATCGGATTCGTCTTCATCAGATTCATTGTCCTCTACTTCTTCATCAGATTCTTCATCATCAGTGTCATCATCCAAATCTTCGGATTCATTTTCAAGAGCAGCTTTAATTTCTTCTTCATCTTTCGCCCTAATTACAGGAATTGAAAGCATTAGAGCAACTTGGTCACCATCCTGTTCAAGATTCAATTCAAGCGCCTCTTTATCCATTTCAAGATATTTTGACAACAGCTCGACTAATTCTTTTCTCATTCTTTCAAGCAATTCAGGTGTAAGATTTGTTCTGTCCTGCATCAAGACAACTCTTAACCGATTACATGCCGTATCCTTTGCGGATTCTTCCTGTTCAATATCTGTTTGGCGGAAAAAACCGATGACTTTATTGTATAAATTTTGTAATATCATCTTATTTCTCCTTTCCAATCAAACCTGAGAAGAATTTTTTCATTTTAGCAACAACCCCTTGAGGTTCTTCCAAATTCAAAAACGGCACATCTTCTCCGATAATTCGTCTTGCTACATTGTTATAAGCCTGGCCGGCAAGCGATTTTTCGTCATTTACAATAGGTTCACCTTTATTTGTTGATGTAATAATTCCTGTATCTTCAGGTATTATACCTATTAACTCGGCTGATAAAATTTCTACTACATCATCAACACTCATCATATCATTGGATTTAATAAGGTTTGGACGAACACGATTTAAAAGCAATTTATAAGATTTAATTTCTTCCTTTGCTTCCAAAAGCCCTATAATTCTATCCGCATCACGAACCGCAGACATTTCCGGAGTTGTAACAACAATTGCCTCAGATGCACCTGCAACAGCATTTTGAAAACCTTGTTCAATTCCTGCAGGACAATCAACAAGGATAAAATCAAAATCTTTTTGCAATTTTTCACAAATTTCTTTTAATTGTTCTTCTGTTACTGCAGATTTATCACGTGTTTGTGCCGCTGCCAAAAGACAAAGATTAGGATTCTTCTTATCCTTTACCAACGCTTGTTTTAGCTTGCATCTTTCTTCAACTACATCGACAATTGTATAGACAATTCTATTTTCCAGTCCGAGTAATAAATCTAAATTTCTTAATCCCAGGTCTGTGTCAATCATTACAACTTTCTTGCCCATTCTGGCTAACGCCGTACCAATATTGGCATTAGTTGTAGTTTTACCGACGCCTCCCTTTCCGGATGTTATTACGATAACTCTACCGCTCATTATTTCTCCTTTTATTCATGCATTTTTCTTATAATAATCTGTTTTTTTCTGATACTTGCTTCTTCCGGTGTAAATGTATCAGTTTTTTGTATATATGGAATGTTTATGCTATCAGGACGTCTTGCAAAAGTATCAGCAATTCTCAATTGAATTGCATTCATCTTCAAGGCTCTTATTCTTGCATATCCGTTACCCTGAGATCCTGCGTGAGCAATTCCGCCCAATATACCCCATACAGTAATATCACCTTTTGCTATAACTTCAGAACCGGGATTTACATCACCAATAATAACAATATTACCGTCTGATGTTATACTTTGTCCTGAACGCAACGTTCTTTGAATATACAAAGTAGGAAGCATTTCAGTCTCCCTGAGAGATTTTCTTAAATCATCCAAATCATAATCAATATCTTGAATATCTTCGGCTTCAATTTCATTTGCATCTTCAAGAGTTTTATTAAAAGTTTCATTAATTGTCAGTTCTTGAGGTTCAGCTTTTACATCTTCCACAGTATCAGCAATTTCGTTATCATAACTCATCTCAGGCACAGTTATTTCATTTTCAGTTTCTTGTGCGGCCTGTTGAAGCTTTTTCAAATCCTGTTCATGCCCGAAGGTTTTTATTTCGGCATTTTCATCCCCAAAAATCTTGTCTAACGCTTTTTCTAGTTCCTTATTAACTTTTTCTTGATCGGCGCTAAACTCAGGAGTCGGAACTTTATTTTCCAAAACTGACACTTCGATATTTAGTTCTTCTGCCGATTTTACAGTAACGTTAGAACTTGTACTTACAAACTCTATCTCCGAATTCATTGATTCAACAAGCGCTTTAATGCTTGTAAGTTCGGTTGCCGACAAATCTACAGAACCGAGTTTTAAACATACTTTTTTACTCTGAGCATCAGGAAGATCTAAAATTCGACTTAATTCATAAATAATTTCAGAAGTTTTGTTAGCGTTACTCACGTCAACAATAAATCCGTTTTCAATGTATCCCTTATCCATAATTGCCCCTTTTTGCAAATCTGATTATAAACCATGAATACATGAAAAATTTTTAACATCAATGAAATATTTAGAATTGTAATATTTTATGCCAAAAAGCTATTATCATCAACCAAAGATTCTCTTACTTTATTACTCAAATCTGTCATTGTTATTTTACCATCTTTGTTAACATCTAAACCTTTATTGGAGCTATAGAATTCTTCACCCTTTGTTGCCAACACTTCTCTTTTCACATATGCAGGGGTGAAAACTAATGTATACAATTGACCTGCTGATAATCTTCCTGATACTTTATATGTTTTTTTGCATACTTTTAAATATTTTTCTACGTAATCTAATTGTTCTAACGGGCTCATATTGTATAATTCTTTTGTGGTTTTGCCTACAACTTGCTTTGAATATTGAGGCATAAATTGAATTAAACCTGTTGCTTTAGAACTTGGGTTTACAGCTTTTGTATTAAGACCTGATTCAGAATTCATTACAGCAATTAAATCTTTGTAATCACAATCAATTTCTTGAGCTATTTTTTTAGCTTTAGCCAAGAATTCAGGTCCGTAAGCACTACCCTTTCCTTTGCCTTTTAACTTTTCTCCGTTTTTGTCAATTTTGCCAACAGAACCTTTACCGTCATTTTTTGATTGGTTTGTAGAATTATTATATTGATTTAAATTTTGTCTTGGATAAAATGTAAACGGATTTACAGGATTATAAAATTGTCTGTAATTTTGCGTTGGATAAAGCGGATTTGTATAATTTGGTTGCTGAAACATATTAAACATCGGCCTGCTATAGCAGCAATTATATCGGGGATATTGAGGTCTGAATCCCCAAAATCCGTTCAAAAGCATTTGCATCATATTAATTTGAGCAAAAGCATGAAATACATTATTGCATCCCCAATTTGAGAATGTCGGCCTTGTATTATTATATATAGCAACATCAATCATAATAATTCCCCGTACATATATTAAGTATTTTATGATTAAATAATTTACAAATTTCATAAATCATGTTACATTTTGTTAACAAATGATTAACGTCAGGCTAAAATTTTATTTTTATTATATTATAGGTCTAAAGGTAATTATATGATTTTTAATGAAACTAAAACACACGAGATTACAGTAGACGTAGTTATTGTTACACTTAAAAATGATGCACTTCAAGTACTTCTTGTTAAACGTACCAATGAACCTTTTAAAGATAAATGGGCTATCCCCGGCGGCTATGTAAGACTATCCGAAAATCTTGATCAAGCAGCATTGAGAGTTTTGAAAGAACGTACTAATGTAGATAACATCTATCTTGAACAATTATACACATTTGGTGATCCTTTACGTCACCCTAATTCAAGAGTTATAACATGTGCATACTTCGCTCTTGTAAGGGCTGAAGATATACAAGTTGTTACAACACCTGAATTGGGATGGCACAAAATCTCGGATTTACCTGCATTAGCATTTGACCATAAAGAAATCATAGAATACTCGATGAAACGTACCCGTGAAAGATTGGAGCTTTGCCCGGTTGCCTATCAATTGTTGAATGAAAAATTCACACTTACAGAAATGCAAAGAGCATATGAACTAATTATGGGTAAAAAATTAGATAAAAGAAATTTTAGAAAAAAAGCTCTTTCTACAGACGGTCTTATTGAATTAAATGAATATACAAAATCATCCTCAAAAAGACCAGCAAGACTTTATACTTTTGAAAATATAAAATTGAATTCAAAAAGAGCACACTTCATTTCTAAGAAAAAGGAGAAAAAATAATGTTGATTAGCATAGTATGGACTGTACAAATTATTTCAGCCTTACTTTTAATTATATTAATTTTACTACATTCCCCAAAAGGTGACGGAATCGCAGGGATTGGCGGAGCTTCACATGTTTTTGCTTCACAAAAGAGCGCAGAAAAAGGATTGAACAAATTAACAGGTATTGTAGCTGCAATATTTTTGATTTGTACTTTTTTATTGGGCTTCGGCATTATTAAATAATTTCATATTATGAATATACTTGTAACAGGAGCATCAAAAGGAATAGGAAAAATAATTGCTCAAGAATTGCAATCTTTGGGCAATGTTTTTGTGACCGGAAGAAATGAAAATGCATTACAAGCTTTTGATAATTATTTTGTATGTGATTTAGCAAAAAACATAAACCCTTTGTTAGAATATATTAAAATCAATAAGATTGATGTATTAATAAATAATGCCGGTGAATATATTTATAAAAATTTGGAAGATATGGAGCAAAAAGACATAGAGCGTCTATATCAAACGAATTTAATATCTCCTGCTATTCTTTCATCTGCAGTTATTCCATATATGAAAGAAAAAAGTTGGGGAAGGATTATTAATATAGGTTCTATATCAGGCGTAATGGGTGAAGCTTATGCAAGCATATATTCATCATCCAAATCAGGACTCATCGGTTTGACAAAAGCATTGGCACTTGAGCTTGCTCAATACAATATAACAGTAAACACAATTAACCCCGGTTGGGTAGAAACTGAGCTTGGAATAAATTCAATAGAGGATAGTGAATTCACAAAAGAGGAAGTCCTGAATTGTATTCCCCAAAAAAGATTTGTAAAACCCGAAGAAATTGCAAGATTATGCAAATACCTAATTTCTGATGATGCAAAAGGTATCACCGGACAAGCAATTAATTTATGCGCGGGTTTAAGCGTCGGGATTTAAACTTCCCTATACATATTTACAAAAGCGTCTTTATCAAGGGATTTTATAGATTTTATTAAACCTTCTTCAGTTGGATAACCGGAGTTGAAATTAATAAATCTTGTATTTTTGTCTTGTTTTCTCACAACTAAGAAATCCACAAATTTGCGCCAAACTGAACTTGGTTTTATATCATCAATTAACAAACCTAAATTTGATTGTTCAGGATGACGTCTGCTTGAATATATTTGTTTAGAAATTTTTGCATCATACATTTTTGCAAATTTTCTACCTGCAGGTGAACACTCTATTGCAAAAATTATTTTTTTATCAATTGAATTTGAATACCTCAAAGCCCCAAATTGCGGAACATTTGTTTGAATTTTTTCTGTTCTCATAGTTTATCCTTTCAATATTATATAAGTTCAAACAAAATATTTTTTAATAGTATTTGCAGAAATATTAAGACATTGTAAACTTTCACAAGTTGTTTGCCTGTGTTCCCATAAACACGGCTTTATGGGACAATTGTCATCGGCTTTTACAGCCGTTATATAATCAACATTAGGAATTAATTTTTTATCATCTGTCGGGCCAAAAATAGCAAAAGTTCTTGTTTTCATAGCTACCGCAATATGCAGCGGCGCTGAATCAGAACATAAGAAGATTTCAGCCTTGCCTATCAATTGCGCCAAATCACTTATGTTTTTGGTTTTTCCGAAATAGTTTTCAAAATTAGGATTATTTATATCAATTATATTCAATATTTTATTTATACAAAGTTCATCATCAGGTCCACCAGCAAGAATAACTTTTTTTCCGCACTCGAGCAGCATATTGACCGTTTGCGCCCATGTTTCAGGAGATATAGTTTTTACCATTCCCTTTTGCACACTCATTTTACTGACGCCGGGGTGAATTAACACAGAATTCGGAATTTTTTGTTGAATAGGCACATTAATTTCCGGTAAATTTGTTTTTATATCAGTTATTGGGGTTACAAGATCATGATACATATTACAGGCATATTGATTTTTGTTCAATTTGACTGCTTTTGTTAAAAGCATTTTACTTAACTTACCAGTATCATATCCATAGCGTTTCTTTATACCGGTCAACCACAAAAGTATACTAATAAACCTATTTCCGCCTGAGGAAATAACCATATCGAAATTTCCTTTTCGCGCCATACAAACTAATTTTAACAGTTCTGAATATTTGGTTTTTCCTTTTATGTCTATCAAAAACAAATCGTCAATAACATTAGACAAATCTTTTACACATTTGCTTCTCGGTTCAAGAGCAAGTGTTATTTGTGAATTTGGAAACTGTTTTTTTAATGAAATTAAAGTCGGAAGAAAAAATATTTCATCTCCGATTCCGCCAAAATTAATAGTTAATATTCGCATATATGAATTATACATCAAAATAATTATTTTGAAGAATTAAAATCTTCCGGGTTTTTATCTGTTAACCATTTTTGCATTATGTAATGTTCATAACTGAGCGCAAAATTATAAAGAGCATTAACAAGAACTCTGCCGCTTTCAGACTTTCCTACTATAAAAAAATCTCCGGATTTGTTTTCTGCAAGCATAATCTCTCTATGCACAATTTTATCAACGTGATTTTTAGGATTTTTATTTATTACAAACTTTATCCAATCACAAAGCAGTTTTGTTGTAGTTGTTTTATTATTGCTTAAATCATTATTTCTTTCTTGTAAGTATTTTGAAAATTCTCTTAATATCATAAATCCTCAAATGGTGTTGTTGCTGCGAGACAGATAATGTCTGTAATTCCGTGTTTAGCAAATTCTTTTATTATTTCTTCAAAAGTAGAACCCGTTGTGCAAATATCATCTATCAAAAGGAGTGTTTTGCCGTGATAGTTTTCACTTTCAACTTTAAATGCGTTTTGCAGATTTTGCAATCTTTGCGCACGTTTTAACTTGTACTGAGGTTTTGTGTCTTTTACTCTTTTTATCAAAGTTTTATTTAATATACCACCGCTTAATCTTGCAAATTCTTCTCCGACCAGGTTCATATGATTGTATTTTCGTATCTTTTCTCTCTTAGGAAAAATCGGCACAGGAACAATTTCAAAATCTTTGATATCGCCAATTTTTAAAAAATATTCATACATAAATTTTGCAAGATAATATGCTAAATCTCTTTGTTTGTGATACTTTAATCCCCTTATTAATTTTTGCAGATTTTTAGAATATATTCCCGCACAATAAACTTTCTTACCTTCAACTATTCTGTTTATTTTAACCGGTAAAAAATCCATTTCTTCATAACAAGAAGAACACATTTTTACAGCTTCTTTTGAGCTTCTGCAAAAATAACATTTTTTCTTATAAACCCAATCAAGTAATTTATCTAAAAACATATCAAAATTATATAATAAAATCGCACTGTTTTAAACATTGAGAATAATCATTTATATAGATGAAAAAGTTATCAGCAAAATAGACTATACTTTTTTATATGAACGGATTTCAAAAAATAATATATTTTTTTCTTGAACTGCAGGAAAAATCTCTGCGAAAAAAGCTTGATAAACATTTAAAAACTTCCAGCAAAAACTCTACAACAAAAACAGTCCTATCAAGCAATGTCACAATAACATTAAATTCTCAAACAGAAAAAAATAAAGAACTTGTCAAGCAAAACGTAACAGACATAGTGAATTCTTGCGGCAACAATCCGCAAAAACTTCTTGATTATATAAAAAGCAAAGGAACTAAAGTTTGTATAATTGACAATGCTGACAAAATTTTGTCAGTTATAAAAGAAGAAGAAGGACTTATAACTTCACTTGAAGGCTTAGAAGCTTTGTATATAAATATGGTAACAAAATCCGGTCTTTCATTAAAATCCAAACCGATGTTCATTATGCGAAACGGTGAAATTGATCCCTACTATATGGCACATCAATTTTATAAATGGTACTCATTGAAAATGGATCTGCCGGGATTTGATTTCATGTCCCAAAAAATATTTAAAATATACTTAAATTCAGACGGAGCACTTCTGTCAAATCTTAATCTTGATGAAATGACCGGGTTAAAAGAAGCTATTAACAGGGATCAAGAAGCAACTGATTTTGCGCTAACACTTGCAAAACATAAAGAAGGCTCTAAAAAAGTCCTACAAAAAATGCAAGACGGCGGAGCAAATATTTAATTATTGCCATGTTGGTGAATTTCATTTTTATATTGGAGTTATAAAATATTTTTGAAAGGAGATATTTTATGACCGGCTCAACATTTCTTGCCCCTGTATGCAAAATGAAAAATTTTAATAATTTATTTATAGAATTAACTGCAAAAAACTGTAACCAAAGATGCAAACACTGTTATATAGACTTTCCCTTGAACAAAAATGTAAAAGATTTTATATCAATTGATTTAATAAAAAACGCCCTAAACCAAACAAAAAACGAGCATATTCAATGTATCTATTTAACCGGAGCCGAACCGATGACACATCCTGATTTTAATTCCATCTTGAGGCTTTGTCTTAAAAGAACAAATGTTTGCATATTTACAAACGGAACTTTTATTAATGAAAAAAAAGCTCGTTTTCTTAAGCGAGTTCAAGATGAAAGTTCAAATGAAATAATTTTTAAACTTAGCATTGATCATTTTGATGAAATAAAAAATGACGAAATTAGAAACAGAGGGGCATATAGAATTGTCCTTAACGCAATAAAAAGTCTTGCAAAATACCAATTCAACCCTATTTTATGCATAACAAACTACTACAATGAACCAAAAGAATTATTATTAAATGAATTTAAAAATATCTGCAAAAAACAAGGCTTTGATGCACAAGATTGCAATATTACGATAAACCAAATAAACGGAAAAGCGCAAGATATAAAGAATGATAGAATTGAAAATCTTGATTGCGAATTTGGAAGATGTTTGACAGCCAAAGGAATATACACTTGTCCCTTTCTTGCAAACGACCACAGAGGCAGATGCGGAAGTGAATTCTCAGACTTTTCAAGGCACAACACACTTGAAACATCTTTTTGCTCTAACTGCATCAAGAACAAAAAACCTTATTTTGGGATTGATTTTGAGCTGTTTACCTAAAATTGTTCCGGCTCAATATTCGGAGGAACATCCGGAGATTTAGCTGACTTTTTATCAGCTTTTTGAGATTGTTCTGCCGGCTTTTCAACAACAGATGACGGATCCCTTTGAGCATATAATTTAAATTGCAAAGTTACTAACAAAATACGTTTATTTTTTGGATAAGGAGTAATTTCAATTTTTGAAATTTCAAGAAAATGTTCGTGTTTAAACAAATCTCTCAAGAAATTTTCAAATTCTGAATATGTTGCAACCATCTCAGCAGTAATTTTGCTGACATGATATTTGTTTCCTGCATATTTGTAAAAATTGTCATCTTCCGGATCATTTTGAAATTCAAAAGATCTTGCTTTGACCTTATTGTCACGCATTATTTGTAAAATTTCACCAAATTCATCAGAAATCGCAGCTTCTGTATCAACGGCAGAATTAATAGGTTTGAAGAATGCTTTTAATATAAGATCCTCATTTTCCACAGCTCTTGCTTTTGATTCACGCAAACTTGCCAATCTTCTTTCTGCATCAGCTAATGATGACGTCGTTTCCTTATATGATTTTTGAGTTTCACTTATTTTCTGAATCTCAGGTACTATTTTTACAATTAAAACAATAAAAA
>CACYCU010000097.1 GCA_902772945.1 uncultured bacterium
CATTTGAGACCCTTATCAGGCCTCTCAAAAAACGATACTTAATCGTTTTTTTCGGCAGAGTGCTCTAACCACCTGAGCTAGCAGCCCATATTTCAGCAACTCCTAAGTTATCATGAAAGTTTTTTAAAATCAAGAGGGTTATTTTTATATAATTTGTAAATCTTTCTTAATAATGTGTAAAAAAAAATATTGACGTGTTTTAAAAAAACAAAAATTGAAAAGGAGATTTTATGAATATTAATGCAATTTCATCAGTAAATAGTTATTCAGCAAATTATTCAAATCAAAACAAAGTTGCCTTTAAAGGCCGTATTGGTGACCAATTTGTCGGAAAATTAGAACGAGGTATGGAAGTTAAAGTTTCTGATATATTAGGTGAAGTTAAAGGTACTTTTGGGCTAAAAAGTGAAAAAGTTGAAGATGTCATAGAATCATTAATTAATAAAATTAAATCGCTAAATAGTGAAAAAATTTCATCTGCAAATGCTCTAAACGAAGCCAAACAACAAATATACAAATTTCCTGAAGAAAAAACTAAAGCCGTTAATGATGCAAGATCTGAAATTATTGAAGCTTATGAAAGCAGAATAAAAAAATATGCTGATGAAACATTGACGGCGAAGCAAGAAGCTAAAAAAGCTAAGGAATTTGCCGAAAAATTTGAACCTATGTCAAAAGTTAAATCGATTGAAGAGCTTGATGTCATTTTGCCTGAACAAGCAATAAAAGTTGCTGATGAAGTTATTGAAAATCGTGTTGCAGCAAATAAAAGTATGTTTGAATTCTTGATGACAGGTAAAGGTCAAGAAGAAGCTTTAAAACAGATGGAAAGAAACAATATTTTACTAAAAGCCAGAATAGATGGTATTGAAGAAATTCCTGCAGTTAAATCAAAAATAGAAGAAGTAAACAAACATTATCTGCATGTTATGTATCCGATTGACAGAACAATTAATATGATAAAAAATGCTCTTAAGGGTGCTCCAAACGGAAATTATATTTTAAGTTCAAAAATTCAAGAAAATGTTAAGAAAAATGCTATGGCGCTATTAACACCACTATCAAATAAACAACAATTCAATGGCATAGAAAATATTACCAAAAATCTGGACGAAGCAATAAAAGAAGTAATAAAATTTCATAAAGACTTGCCAAAAGGAATAGAAAGAATAAGACGCCAAAACAGCGGAGCTGAAATTATTGAAAATAAATTAAGTTATGATCCACATGCAACCTGTGTCGCAGTTAAGTTAAGTAACGGGCAAAAAGTAGAACGTTCTTTTGAAGATGTTGCTTATTTAGGTCAATATTACTAATTATTAATAATCTGAAGGAGCATTTTTAATGCTTCTTCAGTAAATAAAAACTTCATATTGCGTCTGTTATATCCGGGGTTAAGTTTAAATTCTTTGACAGTGATATTGTCTTTATAGCCGCAAGCTATGTATACAAGTCCTATTGGTTTGTTTTCATCACCTGTTGGACCTGCGATTCCTGTTGTACATAATACAATGTCACTGTGAGTTAGTTGAATTAAACCTTTTGCCATTTCAAAAGCACATTGTTCACTTACAGCGCCGAATTTTTGTAGTGTTTCAGAGGAAACATTTAATATTTTTTGCTTTGCATCATTAGAATATGTAACAAAATTCATTTTTATATATGCAGAACTGCCAGAAACATCTGTCAATCTTGAACTTAACAAACCACCGGTACAAGATTCTGCAGTTGAAATCTTTAAAGCATTACGCAATAAAATCTTTCCGACATCTTGCGCTGTGGTGGACTTTTGGCTTAGTATAAATGCTTTTAAATTTAAAAAGAAGCTTTTCATATAATAAGATTTTGTTTCAAAAAAAATTTTTGTCAACAAAATTTTACAAATTGAACATGACCATATTTTTTTATGTAATCATGTAACAACAGGAGAAAAACATGCCGGTAAAAGAAAAAGAAAACAATATAGGGATGATGCCTCAGAATATTGAAGCCGAAGAAGCTGTTCTGGGTGCAATTTTGGTTAATCCGAACGTTATAACAAAAGTAGTTGAAACATTAAAACCGGAGAGTTTTTATAAGCCTGCTCACCGATATATTTATGATGCTATGCTCCAATTGTTTAATTCTAATGAGAGAATTGATATTGTATCGGTTTCTGATGTTTTGAATTATAATTCAAAGTTAGAAACAATTGGCGGACGTGCTTTTGTAAACGATCTTTGTTATAAAACTATTACAACATCAAATGTTGAATATTATGCAAAAATAGTTCAAGAAAAAGCTATAAAAAGAGCTTTAATCAATGCCGGTTCCGAAATAGTTTCATTCGGATATGATGTTAATCCTATTGATCAATCTTTGGACAGTGCTGAAAAACTTATTTTTGATATCGCATCTAAAAAAGCAACATCCGATTTGACACATGTTAAAGATTTAGTATTAAATACTTATGAAAAAATAGAATACAGATTTGAACACAAGGACGAATTGACAGGTGTTCCTACGGGATTTTATGAACTTGATGCTATTTTAAACGGATTGCAAAAATCTGATTTGCTCATTTTGGCAGCGCGTCCCGCAATGGGAAAAACTGCATTGGCTCTAAATATTGCTCAAAATGTTGCACTTAAAGCAAAAACACCTGTTGCAATATTTTCACTTGAAATGTCAAAAGATCAATTGATGCAGCGTATGTTGTGTTCTGAGGCTGAAATCGATTCTCAAAGAGTAAAAACCGGTAACATGCAATCAAAGGACTGGGAAAAATTAGCTTCTGCCATGAATGCATTTGCGCAAGCTCCGATTTATATTGATGATACTTCAGGCAGCACAATTACTGATATTCGTGCAAAATGCAGAAGATTAAAAATGGAAGAAAAAAATCTTGGTTTGGTTCTTATTGATTATCTTCAATTGATGGAAAGTTCAGGCAGAGAAGATCGTATGCAGCAGATTTCTGCAATATCAAGAGGATTAAAGATATTAGCAAAAGAATTGGATGTTCCTGTACTTGCTTTATCTCAATTATCCCGTGCGGTTGAATCTCGTACGGATAAGCGTCCAATGCTTTCGGATTTGAGAGAATCAGGTTCAATTGAACAAGATGCCGATATAGTAATGTTTATATACCGTGATGAGTATTATAAAAAACCGGAAGACGGTGAAGAAGAAATTACAGCAAAAGCTGCATCAAAAGGAGAATCTGAAATAATAATTGCAAAGCACAGAAACGGTTCTGTCGGTAATGTAAAACTCCTGTTCCAAGGAAATATTACAAAATTCAAAAATCCAATCAAAACAGATGTGTTCTAAAAGTTTTTATCCTCTGCTTTTTGAAAAGTATAATATGATTAAAAATTTTATTAGTGAATTAGAAAGACCTTATAGAGCATTAAGATTATTATTGAATATTTTAGATGATTATATAAACGGAAATATTGATATAGAAACACAAATGTTGAAATGCAGGAAAATTTGTTGGCTATAACAAGAACAATAAATCTTATAAATTTAGATATAGAAAACATAAAAAAAGAGTATTATGATTTGATGCTGAAAAACAAATATTCATAAAAAACCGCTTTCAAACTTGAAAGCGGTTTTGAAACATAAGAGCTATTTAATTTCTAATTTTCTGTGTTTATCTTTTTCGTTATATTTTTTTACTGCATGGATTTTTAAAATACCGTGTTCAAGTTTTGCATCGGTTTTTTCAACATCAATTTCTTCAGGGAAGTATACTGTTCTTGCAAATTCACCGTATTTAAATTCTGATTTTTTATAAGAGTGTTCATTTTCAGATGTTTCTTCTTCTTTTTTTGCATTAATTGTAATGTA
>CACYCU010000098.1 GCA_902772945.1 uncultured bacterium
AAAAATGTAGATACAGGTATGGGACTTGAACGTATTACAATGGTTTGTCAAGGTGTAGCGTCTACATTTGAAACAGATCTTTTGAAACCGATTATGGATAAAGTATCTGAGATGAGTGGTGTTCCTTACAAAAAATCAGAAAAAACGGATGTTTCACTTCGTATAATTACAGACCACGCTAGATGTGTATCATTCCTTATTTCAGATGGAGTAATTCCTGGTAATGAAGGCAGAAGCTATGTATTAAGAATGATTCTCCGTCGTGCACTGCGTCACGGAAAAATTCTGGGTATGGAATTGCCATTCTTGTACAAGCTTGTAGATGTTGTTATCGAAAATTACGGCGAAGCATATCCTGACTTGATAAAAAATAAAGAAAAAATTAAAGATACAATCAAAAAAGAAGAAGAACGTTTTAGTCAAACTCTTGATAGAGGCTACAAGTTACTAAATGAATTTATTTTTGACAAAAAAGATGTAGATGGTGAAAGTGCATTTAGACTTTATGACACCTTTGGCTTTCCGCTTGAACTGACAAAAGAGATTGCAGAAGAAAACGGGCTGAAAGTCGATGAAGACGGCTATAAAAAGGCAATGCAAGAACAAAAAGAACGTGCAAAAGCAGCTACAGCAAAAATCAGCGTAACAGGTGATATCAAATATGCAAAAGTTGAAAATGAAGTAGGATCTACAGAATTTGTCGGATATACAGAAAATGAATGTGATGCCAAAATTTTGGCGACAATTGAAGGGGACGGATATGTCGATATCGTTTTGAACAGAACTCCGTTCTATGCTGAATGCGGCGGACAAATCGGTGATTCAGGATTTTTGGAAAATGAAAATCTTAAAGCTGAAGTTTTGACAACTTTTAAAGTAAACAGCTTATTTGTTCATCGTGCGAATGTTTTGAATGGTGAAATAACAATAGGTGAAACTGTCCATGCAAAAATAGATGTTGAAAAACGTGAAGAAATTAGGCTTCACCACTCATCTGCTCACCTTCTGCAAGCTGCATTGATAAAAGTTCTTGGAAACGAAGTTCATCAGGCAGGTTCTCAAGTAGAACCAAACAGAATGCGTTTTGACTTTACGTTCTCCAGAGCTATGACTTCGGATGAAATTTCAAAGACTGAAGATATTGTAAACAGCTGGATTTCAGACGGTTTGCCTGTAATAACTCAAGAAATGGATATTGAGCAGGCAAAATTGACAGGTGCTACAGCATTGTTTGGTGAAAAATATGACGAAGTTGTACGTGTTGTTTCGATGGGTGAGGACGGAAATTGTGTTTCCAAAGAATTTTGTGCAGGAACTCATGCAAGAAATACAAGAGACTTAAGATTGTTTAAAATAGTTTCTGAAGGGGCAATTTCTGCAGGCACAAGACGTATTGAGGCTGTTGTATCATCTTCTGCTTTTGAATTTATGAACACAAAAGTAAAAGAATTTGATAGACTTTCTCAAATGTTTAAAGCTCATACAGATGAAGTTGTTGAAAGAGTTTTGAAACTTCAGGATGAAAATAAAGAGTTAAATAAAAAAATTGAAAAGCTTGAAGAAGAAAATTCTCGTGCAAAATTTGCGACATTTGTATCAAAAGCTCAAGATATAATGGGCGGAAAACTCTTTATATCCAAAATTGAATCTATAAACCCGGCAGCAATAAAAATTGGTGTTGAATTTCTGGCACACAAGCTGGGTGAAAGCATTATTGTATTAGCAAACAGTAAAACAGTTATTGCAAAAGTTTCTGAATCTTTTGTAAATAAAGGAATTCAAGCAGGTCAAATAGTTGGCGAAATCTCCAGAGCAACAGGCGCAAATGGCGGTGGCCGTCCTAATTTTGCGCAAGGAGGAATCAAAGATTCGTCAAAACTCGATGAAATCCTTGCAAAAATTGAAGAAGATATAAAAACTGTAAAAATATCGTCTTAAAAAATATTAGATTTTTTCATCAGGTATTTCCATAATTATATCTTTGACATTACAGCCAAAAAATTTTGCAATTTTTTCTACTGTACTCAATTTCATGTCAACATGTTCATCTTTTGTAAGTTTGGTGATTGTTGCAGGGCTTAAACCTGTTTTTTCAGATATTTCTTTTCTGGAATATTTTCTTTTCCATTTAACATTATATAAATTAATAATAATCATAATAGAAGTATATTTTTACTATATAAGTCATAAAAGATTTGATATTACATAAAAAAGATATTACAATATCTTTGCCGAAATGTTTTTTTATATATAAAGGAAATTGTTATAGAAGAAAATGAAGAAATAAGTCTTAGTAATATATTATCTGTTGACGAAAATTGAAAAATTGTAAAAAATAGCTTTTTCATGCTTGCTTGAGATTTTTTATGCTGATATAATTTTTCAAAAAGGGGGTATGTAATGACTGTATTGAAGATTGAACGCTTGGAAAATAACAAATTTTTACCGGAATATAAAACTGAAGGTGCTGCAGGAATGGACTTGTGTGCAGCTATATCTGAACCAATTACATTGAAACCGCTTGAAAGAGCTCTTGTTCCGACCGGTTTGAAGATTGAGTTGGAACACGGTTATGAAGCACAAATAAGACCTCGCTCAGGACTATCTATCAAGCACGGTATTACTTTAATCAATTGTGTCGGAACTATTGATGAAGATTATAGAGGAGAAGTTTGTGTCGGATTAGTAAATCTTTCAAATGACGAATATACAATTCAACCTGATGAAAGAATTGCACAGATGGTTATAGCCCGTGTCGAACAAGCTGAAATAAAGGTTGCACTTGCTCTTTCCGAAACCTCAAGAGGCGCGGGCGGATTTGGCTCAACTGGAAGATTATAAGCAATAAAAAAACGAACCAAGGTTCGTTTTTTTTATATATCGAGGAAAAGGAGGAAGAATAAACTTATTAAAACTCGGAGCATTGTCCGTCAATTTTGTTTCCTGTTATATATATCGGCAAAAATTCGGAAAACTTTAATTTTTAAAGCTGAATTGTAAAGTTATGTTAAATTCTTTTTATTGTAAGCAGCATCTCGTTTGGAACTTCATATTCTTTTATTCCGAATCTTGCGTTTACAAACATAAATTCTAAGGTATCTCCTTTTTCTATATCAATATTATCAAAAGGTATACTTACATCAACATATTTTTCATATACGGCTTTTATTCTTTTAGAAGATGTAATTGTCCATAAGTTATTTGGAAGTGCTCTTACAAGTCTAACCAAATTTATTTCGCCGTTATATATTGATATTTGCAATTCATTATGAAATTTTTCTTTAGAAATCGGTAATATATTTTCGGTTTTTTGGATAATTCTTACAGGTGATATTGGTTGGCGTTTTTCTTTATTTCTCATATAAACGTACATTTGATTAACTTGTTTTGAAACAAGTTTTTCTTGCTGTAAGTATTCGTTAATATAGAAGCGTAGATAAAAATAATCTTTATCATAGCCAAAGCATATTTTGTCATAGAATTTATTTTCTTTTAAAACAGGCCCGTCAGGGATTTTTATGCAGCCTGCGTTTAGCCAGCTGTCATCGTCTTTATCTTTCCCGTCTATTATTGGCGTAAATTCACCTTTAGGGTATCGTGAAGGTTTGGATATTGCGGATAATAAGGGGATATCCAAATACTCAGGCATAGGATGTCCCATATATTTATAGATGTTTTTTAAATGTTCTCTGAAAATATAATCGAAAATGTTATCTCTACCCGAATCGTTAGGTTCTCCGTACCACCAGAACCAATCAGAGCCTTCGCATATAAATAGTTCTCTTATTGCTGCTTCAATGTTAGGATTAAGCGGATTTTCTCTTACCATTTTTGATAAATCGTCACGAACTTGTTTTAAATAATTCCAAGCAAGATTTTTTAACGGTTCGTCAATCCATAATTTAAAGTTTCTGTTTACCCATGAGCCTGATGCTATTTTGTTAAGACTTTTGCTTTGATTATCATTTTCTATATAATCACTTAATAAAACAGTCTCAATTGATGGATCTTTTTCAATAAGTGAATATATTGTTGAGAGAAATTTTATGCCGTCTTCTTTGTAATTTTCCCAGCAGTTTTCACCATCCATGGCTATTGTTAAAAGGTGATTGTCATCCGGAGATGACAAAAGTTTGCTCTGGATAATTTTAAATCTATCATATAAGTCGTTTGCTGCTCCTTCAGGATCGTGATTCGGGTATTCAAAACCAATAAGGTTCGGAATAAAAGAATCTCTAAATATGATTTTTGTTCCTTTGTAATCATATGTTTTCAAAAGATGGTATGGATCTTCCATATATCCTCTAAAATCTCTGGAAAATTCAAAATTAATTGAATCAGAAAGAATTCCTTCATCTGCAATCGTCCATTCTGCTCCTGTTTGTTTTATTAGTTCCATAACATTCGTATCAATACATTGCTCGGAAGGCCATATACCTTTTGGCCTTATCCCTAACAGTTCTTCAATTCTATCAAGAGCTTTGTTAGTTTGGACTTTTGCATCCAGTATCATTTTTAAATTTTGCGGTAAGTCTTCGCTTTTTGTTGTCTTTTTTATGGAATTTATGTCCAGCAGAATTGGCAATATCGGGTGGTAATAAGGGCTTGTTGTTACTTCAATTTTTCCGTCTTTTATGTGCTTTTTTAAACAGGGGATAATTTTATTTATTATATCTCTTTGAATATCTATAATTTTTATTCTATCTTCCAGTGTATAATTTTTTTTCTTTTTCAATAATTTTTTGAGTTCAGGATATTTGTCTTTATGCGACGGGTCAAACCAGACCAAATTGAACAAAGCCATTAAGTCTGAATATTCTTGTTCTGAAAAACTGCTTATATCTTCTGTTGTTTGGTATTTTTGATAAAGTCTGTTGTATTCTTCATTTGGGAGTACCATAGAATGATAATTTGAATCAAAAAAATTGTTTAAAATAAAGAATTTGTCATCATCAGACAAGTCTTTTGTGTCTGTAACAGTTAGTCTTGAGTGTATATCGTGCAGACCGTTTTCTCCATAGTCGATTAATGCATCCAAAAGAACCGGCACAATATTAAAGTTAAGTTTCAAACTTGGGAACTTTTCAACAAACATAACCATATCGAGGTAATCTTTTATTGCATGTAAACGAACCCAAGGCATCAGGTAATCTCCGGTTGGAGAAAGTTGATAAACCGGTTGATGCATATGCCAGTAGAATGCTATAGACAATTTTTTAGTCTGACTCATCATAGGTTTATTATATCAAAAAATATCAATCAAACAAAATTATGTTATTGTTTTAATAAAATTATTATGTTATAAAGTTTTAAATGAAAAAATTATTATTATTTTTAATTTCAATATATCAATTTATTTCCAAATATACACCTGCAACTTGCAGGTTTTATCCTACTTGTTCTGAATATACAAAACAGGCAATAGTAAAATACGGTGTTTTAAAAGGTTCTTGGCTTGGCATAAAACGTATATGCAGATGTCATCCTAAAAATCCCGGCGGATACGACCCTGTCCCTTAATGTATTATTTTACCCATTTGAAACTTTTTACATAGTCTGTACCGTTGATATCACCGTTAATTTCGACCGCAAAAATTCTATAGATATCAGTTACATCTTTAATATTTGGAATTTTGCTGATATCTGATTGTAAAATAAGTTTTTCTGTAGAATCATTAATTCCCGGAATTGTATTAAACAGGGTATTCAATGAAACATTTTTTAATTTTCCAAAGACTGTAGTTATGTTTTTAGAAAGGCTTCCGAATATTTTCATATCAGCAAGTGAATTTGCTATATTATATGAACCTGTCATGTACATATTTAAGTCGTTTCCCTTTGAATATATGCTAATTTTATCAGCTATGCCTTCTTTGATATTAATGTCGCCTGAAATACTCTCAAAATTTCCTGTTTTAAGTGGCGTTATAAGGTCAACCAAACTGTTAATAGATAATCCTGTGATACCGCCTTTGAATAGATTTCCTGCCTTTAAAAGATATTCTAATGAACCGAGTTTAGGCATTCTGCCGTCTGCAATTTTAAAGTTGCCTTTGCCGGTTAATGTTTTAAAACAGTTATCATTTGATTTACCGTTACAAAACAGATCAAAATCTCCGTTTATTGAACCGTAAACTTGACCTTTTAAATCGAATAATGCTTCTGACATAATATTTGCGTTTGCATCATTCAAGTGTATTGAAATATTTGTATCTTGGTTTAAAAGATTATATTTGATATTTCCGTTTACTGTGCCCTTTGCAATGTTGAATTTGAAATTATCTACGTTAGCAATGCTTTTTTCGTTAATTTTCAAATTAGCGAAAAATTTCTCTGCATCTATATTTCTGACATGAATTTTGTTTGCTTGAACCTCAGCATTATTAATAATAAGTTGAGAAATATCAAAGGGTGCTGATGAATTTTTAATATTTTTATTTTTTGTGGCTTCAGCTTCCAGATCTCGAATAGCATCGGTAATCTTGTTGACATTTAAATCTGCCATATCAAGTTTTATATTCTCAATTACATATGGCGGAGTGAGTTTGTTTTTCATTATTGCATCTAAAATAACGTCGTTTGTTAAAACTTTGCCTTTACTTGCAATAAATATTTTGTCAGGTTTAAATTCTATATTTAAATCTCTGATTGTTGAATCAAAGAACGGTATATCTATACTTGTTATATCAAATTTGCCGTTAATTTTGGGGTTTAGTGATGTCCCGTTAATGATGATGTCTGATGAAAAAACTCCTTGTTTCATAAACGGTTTCCTAAATATTATATTGAAGATTTTAGCATCTGTGGGGTTTTCGGTTTTAATTTTGAAATTATTAAAACCGATTATATTATCTTTTAATATTGAAAGATTTCCGGATGCGTTGAGCTGGGTGTTTACAAACGGCTTGTTATTTTGAGACATAATAATTTTGTCATACTTAAGATTATTTATTTTTATTCTGTTCGGAGAGTATGTATTATCCAGAGTTATTTTTACCGGATTTTCAAAATCTCCAATTGTAGCACCCATATAATAAAGGCTTGAATTTTCTTTTATGTCCAAAACAGATTTTGTATTGAGGTTGTTTACAGAGCCGTTAATATTAGACGAAAATATTGCATCTCCTTTTATTTTTATTGGGTAAATTGAGTTTTTATTAAAAAACTGATCCAAAAAATCTTGGGTAGGTTTTGTGTTCAGATATAATTTAAATGTAGGTTTTTTATATACGTTAAAAATTTTTCCGTCAACAAACACCGGCATTTCGTCAATTCTTGCATTAAGTTTGTTTAAATTTAGTGTGTTATTTTGAAGTAAAATATTTCCGCTGTTGAATGATAATTTTGTATTTTCAGGTTTGTAAAGCAAACTGATATTGTCTAGAACCGTATATAAATTCAAGTTGTTATTTTTTGCTCTGGCACTTATGTCTATTTTACCATTTATAAATTCAATATCAGAGAGTTGTTTAGAAATATCTGACGGCAAAAAGTCTTTAAATGTTTCATTTTTTAAAATGCTTAAATCAAAAGATTCCACTTTGCCATAGCCGTTTACTATCCTGTTTGGACTAAATATTTTTGATGCGTTTAGTGATAAATTATATGGATTGTTGTCAATTTTTCCTTTTATTTGGGAGATTTTCAAATTTGAATTTGAAAGCTCAAAATTAGCATTATTATCAATAATAATGGAACTGTGTGAATTTTTGTTAGAAAAAATTGTGCCTTTAATATTTACCTTATCGTATTCCGGCGGGTCAATCTTTCCGTTATATTTTGCATTGAAAGAAACATTTATTGTAGAAAGATCTTTTTTTGAATAAGGCAATTGGGCAGATGATACCAAATCTCCTATGCTTAGTTTATTAGAATTTATATTTACATTACAAATATTATTTTTTATTAATCCGTCAATTTTTATAAGCGATGAGCCAAGTGCTGATTTTAAATCAAAATTGGCATCAAGATTTTTAAAGTTAATTAATCCGGATATATTACTCAAAGATGATGCATCTTTCGGCTTAATTTTATTCCCTAATAATTTGATAGAGCCTTTTGCAAATAAATTTTTATTAAAAACAATATCATTAACATCTTTTACTTTGCCGGTAAGATTTAATATAACATCTGCGTTTCCTGATGCTGATTCTATCGGTTTTATAAGTTCTTGAACATCCTTCAACATTGGAGATGTTTGTATTGATTTTAAAAGTTTGCCCAAATCCTGATTGTTTGATGTTACATCAAAATTTAAATCTCCAAGCAAAGAACAAGTACCTTTTATTGAAATCGGTTTGCCGTTTAAAATTGCAGTTTTACTTTCAAATTTTGTATTTTGATCTTCAAATTTTAATGAACCGGAACCGTTATTAATTTCTAAATTGTATATGTCGAGAAAAGATACTGTCGCATTTTTAAATTTAAACTCTCCCCAACCGTGCGGGTCTTTTTTTGTTCCTGTAATGTGCAAATCTATTCCGCCCAAACCTTTTATATCCATAATCGGAACAGGGCCAAGGTCAAAATGAAGTATTTCATGTAAAGGATTAAGTACAATTTGTGCTGTTTTTAAATCGACAGAATCTGTGCTTGTGATTTTTAAGTCGGCAGTTCTTTCAATATCAAGGTTTATAGGCCCTTTTACCCAGACTGTTTGTGTAGGACTTGTCGGAACAACAACATCAAGGTCAAATTTATCTCCTTTAAATATTAACTTAATAATTCCTTTTTTAGAATTTGGAATTGGTTTGACCATATAGGCATTTTTTATTAAGACATCACCAAAAACATTTGGATAATCGGCCTTACCTTTTATTTCAAGATTAGCTGATGCATCTCCCCAAAAACCCGCTTTTTTCAATAACAAAAAATCCATATCCGGCGACAAGTCGTGCATACCGGGTAAAAGGGGAATAACTTTTTCGGCTTTTGTGTTATCTACTCCGATTTTGAGGTCTAAAGTGGGTATTTTGTGATTTAACTTAGTGATCTCTCCTGATATTTCAGAGTTTATATCCTTGCCGGTAATTTTTAAATTGTCAATACCTAGGCCATTATTCAACGCTTTGAAATTCCCGTTGATTTTAATTTCATCTTTGGAATATATAGAAGTCTCAATGTTATCTTGGAATATTCCTAAATTTTTTATTGAAATTGAAGTTTTTATTTGATTGTCTTGATTTGGTTCGGTGTTCAGATTTATTATTCCGGAAAGGGATTTAATTTTATTCTGGGAAATGGATTTTGCATACGGTGAAAAATCGGATAAATCAAGATTTTTTATGTAGCCGGAAAGGGTTAAACCATTTTCTGACAAATTATCTGCAGGCAGTTTAATATTTATATCAGCTTTTAATTCAGAAATTTTGCTGCCTGAATATAAATTTGCTTCGGTTGATAAGTTTATATGCTTTTTATTTTTAAAATCATTTATTCTAAAGTATTGTCCGTCAAGTTTTAACTTTTTATTTAGAGTTTTATCATCAAGATATATATCGTAGTCCTTTATATTTACTGAAGCTTTGTTAAGATGAAGCTTTTGTTCTGGTAAGTTGTTAAAGTCGTATTGTCCGAGCGTCAGTTTTTTGTCAAATACTAGGCCGATATTTAATTTGTCAGCAGAAAAATTTTTAATATTTATATTTTTAAATAAAAGAGGCAAAAGTCTTAAATTAAGGTTAACATTTTCAATGTAAAAAGCTTTTGAATTGTCGTCATTTAATATCGCAAAATTATCTGCTGATAGTTTTATTGCAGGTAAAAATCCCATTTTTAATTTTGGATTCTTAATCTCTGATTTAAATCCCAGTTCTTTTTCAATAATTTTTTCATAAGAGCAGCTTGAAGAATTGACAACAGCTGGAATTCCAAAATAATAAATTCCGTATAAAGCTGACAATGAAAGTGCTGATATTAAAAGTTTTAAATTCCTACCCACATTATAATTCTAGCACAAAAGTTCAAATAAATTATATTGTAACAAAAAAGGCAAGATTTTTATATCTTGCCTTTGGTTATTTATATTGGGAATTATTTGCCAAGAATGAAACTTACTACGGCTAAAGCTCCTGCTGCAATAGCACCCCACTTGCCGGCTTTTGTTAATTTGAAATTTTTTACAGCTTTTGTTAAATTTTCAGGTGCACCTTCAGTTAAAGCTTTTGCGCTATCGTCCCAGTATGATGCATATTTGCCGTTGACATATTTCCTTGCTTCGGCAACTTTGTCTTTTTGAGTTTTAATTGTTTCTTTAAGGCTATTTAGTGAATTTTCTTTGTCTGTAAAACTTGCTGCGATATCTTTTGCTTTTGCCTCAATTGCTGTTTTTTCTGTAGCTTCAATACCGAATGCTTTAGGATTTGATTTTATCAGCTCTTCATATTTTGCTTTATCTGCATCTTTTGCTAATCCGTTGAGCAAACTTTCTCTTTTTTGCAAATTAATAAGTTTATCTTGTTGATATCCGAGATGATTTGCCTTAACTTCAGCAAAAGCATCCTGTGCAATTCTTTTTTTGCTTGAATCTATATCCAATCTAGCTTGTGCAACACGAATTTTTGCATCTGCGTATTGACTGGGTTCGTTTTTTATGTTATCAGGAACTAAATCTGTTACTTCTTTAGGAAGCTTTGTTGTATCTTCAGCCAAAACATATTTTTCAATAGCTTCGAATTCTTTTGTATCTTTAAAATGGTAACTTGTTAAAATGTCTGTTTTTTTTGTCGCAAAAAGTTCTTTTGCTTTTGTATCTGCCAATTCTTTTATGTCACCTTCCAGTGTTTTTAGGATTTTATCATTGAATTGACCGTTTTTAAAAGGAAGCATTTCGAGTTTTTCTCCGCCAAAGAAATATGCTCCTGCACCGGCGCCAAGTCCGCCTGCTATGCCGTATTTCAATGCGTTCCCAAGTGAAGAAGAACCTTGATAACAATCCATATTCGGCTGTCCTGTCAGATTCCCGGTGAATGCTGTTTGAGGTGTTTGTGCTGTTTGATCTATACCATATGCTTTACTCATAAAATCGTCATTTAAAGGGGGTGTTTGCTGTTGAGCATACATTGCTGCCATTGGATTATTCAATCCTATTGAATCTACTCCTGTCATAATTTTAACCTTTCCAATATAAATTAAACCTAACCTTATATATATAAAAAATTTATATTGGGAAAAATTGCTTTTATTATTTTTGTGTCTTAATATTTCTTAAAGTATTTTAAATTTGCACGAAAAAACAGGGCTTATGCCCTGCTTTTTATGATTTATAATTGCTATTTTACTGCGCTTTTGACAGCTTCAGTAATATCAGCACCGCCATATAATACTATTCCTTTAGAAATAACCATATCATAATTGT
Source organism: uncultured bacterium (assembly GCA_902772945.1). Taxonomy (GTDB): domain Bacteria; phylum Cyanobacteriota; class Vampirovibrionia; order Gastranaerophilales; family Gastranaerophilaceae; genus Stercorousia. Next base: position 11,357 of record CACYCU010000098.1, read on the forward strand.
TTGCTCTTGCAACATTTGCTATTTGATCAGAAATAGCTTTGTCTGTTGCTGCTAATTTTTGAGCATAATCTTTTTCCATAGCCATTCTTTTTGTGTTCAATTCTTTTGTGTATTTTTCTTCAAGAGTTTTCTTTTTCTTTACATCAGTAGTTCCGGCAACATCTTTTCTTGCTTTTTCAATAAATGTTGTTAATTCTTTAGCTTTAGCTTGCTGTTCTTTCTTTAAAGCTTGTACTTTTGAAGATGCATCAACAACTTGTTGAACATCAACTACCGCTATTCTTGTATTTGCAACATCTGACATTGCAAAGTTATTAACAGTAAATCCTAAAACAAATGTTGCTGCAACTGCAGTTAATAATTTCATTTTGTTATTCATAAAATTCTCCCTTACAATAATATTATACAACGAAAGTTTGATTTTTCAAATTTTTGCTTTACAAGATTATACGTATACTATATAATGATATCAGGTCAATGTAAAAATTTGCTAAAAAATTAACTTTTGTTACTTTATTGTAATAAAAGTTAAAGAATTATTTATATTTCTTATTATATGCGCAAAAATAAAATTGACCAGACTTAATATAGAAAAATTATTATAATAATAAAAGGTGATTAAATGAAAAAGATTACAAAAACAAATATTTTAAGTGCAGTTTTAAGTTTAGCACTTATTGCATCCATCGCCCCGGCAAAAGCAGCTTTGTTTGATAATTTCCCAAACACTGTATATGGCGGAAACGGTGTGAGTCCTGTTGATATAACAGGTCGTGAAGCTGGTAAAAATCAAATGCACGACATTGATTATTTGCAAGATAGATACCTCGAGAATAAACAGCAGGAAGATTATGTTAACTATGAAAAATCAAAAGACCCAAATGCAGCAAAGAATGCAGTACAAGACTTTAGTAATACATACCAACAAGGTGGTGTAGAACAAGTTGGTCAAGGTGTATTTGTAAAATCAGTTGAAGTTGCTCCTTCCGAAATTTTGTCAAAGGAAGAAATCAATCAGGCTGTTCAGTCGATTACCGGTAAAAATTGCAGCATCCAAGATATTCAAAAAGTTATTGATCAAATTAACAATATGTATGCAGCAAAAGGTTTCGTAACGGCAAGAGCATTTTTGCCGGAACAAACTGTTGAAAACGGCAATATCTATATTGCATTAACAGAAAGTAAAATCGGTAATATAACAGTTCAACAAAACAAATGGACAACAGACGGTTATATCACGACAAGATTGCCTCAAAAAGAAGGTCAATTATTTGATATTGTTGAATTAGAAAAAGATGTACTTGATTTTAACAGATATAATGACGGTATTCAATTATCAGCAAACTTGAAAGCCGGTGAAAAACCTGGAACAACTGATATTGATATTATCGCAGACGAAGCTTTCCCTTTCCATTTGATGGGTGTATTTGATAACGCAGGCCGTTACAATACAGGAAGCTTAAGAGGTGGTGCAATGATTTATGCGGACAGTTTGTTCCACCACAGAGATAAATTATCTTTAGGTTCTTATTTCTCTAAAGGTACAGTATCTCCATTTGCAGATTACAACTTCCCTGTTAATAAAAAAGACGGTCGTGTCGGATTTACATTCTCATCTACATTTGCGAATGTAAAATACGGTCCGTTTGTTGATTGGTTAAATATTCGTAGTAATGCTTACCAATATTCATTGTATTATTCACAGCCTCTAATCAGAAAAACAGGCTTTGAATTGAAATCTTATGCAGCTTTGAATTACAAACGTGCAAGAACAATCGGCGAATTGAAATTCTTAGATAACCAAAAATATATGGATACTGTTGATAATATCACATCTGCTGAAATTGCATTGCAAGCAAGAAAAGATACTAAATATGGTATTTGGTATTTGAACCAAGATGCATATTATTCATTCCCGATATTTAACAGTGACAGAGATAATAATTACTTTAAATACAGTGGTAGTGTTGTAAGGTTGCACGATTTCTCTCACGGTATAATCGGTCAATTGAGAGGTAACTATCAAATTGTTCCCGGCAACAAAGCAATCCCTTACTTAGATCAAATGCAAACCGGTGGTTTGGTAACAGTTAGAGGTTACAGTGAAGGTTTGATGATTGGTAAGAACGGATACTTTATCAGCGGAGAATTGATGTTCCCATTGTTACCAAGACAGATTACAAGTCCGAGAACAGGCGAAAAAATTCCGTTTATCGGAAAATATATCAAAGGTGCTATATTCGCAGATACTGCAGGTATTTTCCCGGCTGCAAAAGAAGATTATATGCAAGGAAGCTATTTCGCAGCATCACTTGGTATGGGCTTGAGAGTTCAATTGCCGTTAGACTTAACTGCAAGATTGTATTGGGGCTTCCCATTGATAAGAAATTATCATGAGCCATACAGCAAGATGGGTCGTTTCCACTTCGAAATGACGATGTCTCCAAATATCGATGCTCTGTTAGCATCTCGTTCAACAAAAGCACAACCGGTAGCTCCTGCTCCACCGCAAACAACATTCCAGAAAAATGTTGAAGCTGAATACATCAACAACTACGATGATATCAGACACTATGATTACTTCCGTGACGGTGGCGGCGGATCATTATAGAGAACAGTATGCGGTAACTTTCGGGTTACCGCATATTTTTTAATGAGGTATAAATGGCAAGAGGGATATTTATAACGGCAACGGGTACAGATGTTGGTAAAACTTATGTATCTGCGTTGATAATAAAAAAAATGCGAGAGCTTAATTATAATTGCGGTTATTTTAAACCGGCAATGAGCGGTATTGAAGAAGGAAAACTTTCTGATGCGGAATATGTTTTTAAAATTTCCGGTTTGGATGGAAATCCGATGGATTATGTATCATATCCCTTTGTTGAGGCTCTATCTCCTCACTTGGCATCAAAAAGGCTCGGTGTGTCTATAAATATAGATAAAATAAAGAATGATTTTGAAAAAATAAAGCAAAATTATGATTATTTATTAGTCGAGGGTGCAGGAGGTATTATATGCCCTTTTAATTTGAATAAGGGCGAAGAACTTTTACTTCCTGAAGTAATAAAAAGTTTGGGAATGGATATTATTATTGTGGCAGATGCTGCATTAGGGACTATTAATTCAACTGTATTGACTGTAGAATATGCAAAAAAATGTAATATAAATATAAAAGGGATTATTTTAAATAATTTTGATGAAACGGATTTTATGCAAATCGATAACAAAAATCAGATAGAAAATTTGACAGGAATTCCTGTTATAGCAAAGGTAAAAAATGGCGATATGGAAATATTTATAGATAATATTGAAGATATTTTTGAGGAGATATTATGATAAGCTGGGAAGAAAAAGATTTGGAATATATATGGCATCCTTGTTCACAAATGAAGGATTAT
>CACYCU010000099.1 GCA_902772945.1 uncultured bacterium
AGCTCCTGAGAACCAATAAATTACCGCACCGCCTGATAAGAAACCAAGCAATGTATACGGATTTAAGATGTTTAGTATCATTTCAGGTTTGATATGCAGGGTATTTTGGATAACCAAAATCAATGAGAAAATCATTGTGGTTGCACCGACAACCGCAGTACCGATTAAAACAGGTTTTGAGGTTGCCTTGAAGGTGTTACCCGCACCGTCGTTTTCTTCCAAATATTTTTTAGCATTTTCAAAGTCCGGTTTGAAAGCGTATTCTTTTTCGATACCTTCACTAATATTCGGAATATCTTCAATTAAAGATAATTCATAAACTGATTGAGCATTATCTGTTACAGGTCCGTATGAATCAACAGCAATTGTAACAGGGCCCATACCTAAGAAGCCGAATGCTACAAGTCCGAATGCAAAGACGGAGCTGTATATCATCAAACCTTCCGGAATGAATGTTGATGCGTAATATGCAAGTCCCATTAACAATACAATTACCATACCAATCCAAAAAGCTGAAAAATTACCTGCAACGACACCTGACAAAATTGTCAAAGATGCACCGCCTTCGCGAGATGCAGTCACAACTTCCTCTGTATGTTTTGCTTTTGGAGAAGTAAATATTTTTGTAAATTCGGGTATTAATGCTGCTCCTAAAGTTCCGCAAGAAATAATTGTTGATAATATCAGCCAAATATTTCCGCCCAAATCAGATAACAGCCAGTGGCTTACACCAAATGTCATACCGATTGATAATATCGAGGTTAACCAAACTAAATTTGTTAAAGGTTTTTCAAAATCAAATTTTTGAGTTTTTGCCGCATATAATTTATCAGCAACACCGTTAATCCAATATGCAATAACTGATGTCACAATCATTAAAAATCTCATTACAAAAATCCAAGTTAATAATTGGACTTGGTTTTCTTGTCCTGCAACTGCAAGCAAAATAAATGAAACAAGAGCAACTCCGGTTACACCGTATGTTTCAAAGCCGTCAGCTGTAGGACCGACTGAGTCGCCCGCGTTATCGCCTGTACAATCTGCAATTACACCAGGGTTTCTCGGATCGTCTTCTTTAATGCCAAATTGAATTTTCATTAAATCAGAGCCTATATCTGCAATTTTTGTAAATATTCCGCCGGCTACACGTAGTGCAGAAGCGCCCAAAGATTCACCGATTGCGAATCCGATAAAACAAGCACCTGCTATTTCACCGGGAACAAATAGCAAGATTGTCAGCATTAATATTAATTCAACAGATACAAGACAAACACCAATTGACATTCCTGCTTTTAGAGGAATATTCAAAATGTTTAAAGGATTTCCCTTTAGTGCAACAAATGCTGTTCTTGCGTTAGCCAAAGTGTTCATTCTGATACCAAACCAAGCAACGGCGTATGAGCCAAGAATACCTATTACGGACCAGCCCAAAATTATCAAAACATTTTGAATCGGCATATGTTGTAAATATCCAAAATAAAACGCAATACATAAACCGATTAGTATTTCCAAACCAAACAAAAACTTCCCTTGTTGTATAAGATAGGTTTTGCAAGTTTCGAAAATAGTGTTGCCAACTTCTGCCATTGCAGTGTGAACATCCATTCTTTTAATTCTTAAAAATTCTATAAAGCCAAAAATCAAACCTAAAACAGAGATTCCTATACCAATAAGTAAATATGTAAAGAAATCAGGGTTCACATTCTTGATGTTTGGCACAACTAAATCTGCCTCGCTTGAATATGCAGGCAGACATAATAATGTCAAAAATAAGGCTGACATTATTCTTGATGCATAATTTTTCATCATAAACTCTCTCCTATTTACGTTTTATATTATAATCTGAATTAGTATATAAAACAATAAATTTACAAAAAATACATCAATAAGACTACAAATACTGAATCCTAATCAAATGGATAGTCTGAAAAACCGGAATCTCTCCATAATTTAGAAAAGAAACCTTTTAATTTTATCATTGCCCTATCTATTTTGGTAGCTTTTGATGCCGGTACTATTTCGTCAGATTTTACAAGACCTCTTTTCGCAATTTCTTGTCTTACGCCAAGAGTTTTATAATAATCTTTAGCTAATGAATTGCGATATTTTTTATATTCGCTTTTTAAAACATTGCTTTCAGGTGTTTCCGAACAACTTCTAAAAAAAGACCTGACACTACCTCTGTCCATCAACGGCAGCTTGTCTATTTCTTTTTGCACTTCTTTGCACGCATCTTCAATAGCTATTTCTGTCTTTTGTTTTGCGCCTGATTTGTTTGCAGAGCGATACAATTTAATAAGCATATCTTCATAATTTTCGTTTCCGTTTACAACGGCTCTTACTATATTTAATGTATTCATATGTTTCCTATTCTTCTATTCTTGTTATTTTATTTACAGATGCCATAAATTTTTCCATCAATGATGGTTTGTGTAGGGTTTCTGCCCTAACAAGTCCTTCTTTGGCAATTAAACGTCTGTCACTTAGTGTTTTTGGATATTTCTTTAATATATTTTGGGAAAATTGTTCTATATCTGCAAAAAAAGTCTTATCTTCTTTTGCAACTTTTTCAAATCCGTCTAAAATATTTTCAAATAAATTAGATTTTTTTTCACCTGTTACTCTGTGCATAAATTTTCTGGCTTTTGCTAAAAATTTATCACCCGGTTTTATTGTTGTTGCTTCTTTAGCAGCTTTATTAACAGCAGATTCTAATGACACAATTGCGCATGATTCAAGTCCTGATTCATTTGCAAGATTAAAAAACGCTTTGGCTGCTTTGTTAAAATTATTTTTACCTAATGCAGAAACAACAGAGTCTGCTCGCATTGATAATCGTACACTTGGAATACTCGGCATAGTATTTTTCCCTTTCTAATTGTATTTCGTTTTTGTTAAAACTCGTCAAGTTTTTAAATTGACTTTTTTTATTGTATTGTGAAGAAATGTAAATCACTTATTGTAAATAAACATCTTCTTTTAATTTTATTTCAAACTCTGCACCTGAGGGGATTGTTAATTTACTACCTTTTGTAGCTATTGAAAAAATAGGTGAGCCAATTAAATTAACAACATAAACACCTGTTCCGAATATTGTCGGAAGTGGAGATAATATTACTCCAAAAGGGTTGTTTGACAACTTAGCAGAAGCATTGCGAGTTTTTTGGTAAAATTTTTGACCTTTATTTACTTGATTTGCAACGCCTTTCCAATATTGTCTTTTACCTTTTATATTGTTAAAGAATATTTTTTTGTAATTAGCTTTTGTGATTTTACCGGAAGCACCGAGTGAATTTCCGTTTATATGAACTCCAGTAACTTGTATTTCCAATAGCCCTCCGTTTCCTGTTATTTGAGGAGGATGTGAATCTGTAACTAAAGCATCAAAAGTTGTACCTGCGGGTATAGTTATATATCTCTGATAAACTGGTGCTGTCGTGGTAAATCTAAATGTTGTTCCGACCCTTGTCGTGTCCGCTAAATATGAATTAGATTTTACTTTAAATTTTGTTCCTTTTTTGATTCTTATTGCGGTTGATTTATCAATCGGGGCATAATTTTTTACAACACTTTTTAATTTATTGCTGTTATCAATAACCGGCAAGTTTTTTGGCGGGAGTGATTGCGTCGACTGCGTTTGAGTGGGCGTCGTTTTTGGTAGAGCAGGCAACGAATTTTCAAGTGCAGACGGGTTATAATTCTTTCGAATTTCTTCATCTACCGAAGTATCAAGTTCAAATGCCATAACAGGCATAGATATTAAGAGTATTGTAAGTATTATTTTATGCATTGCTTCTTGATTTCATTATTTTAAATATTTCATATACCATATCGTATGTGCCGGAGAATCCAATAAAAAATTCTCTGCCATACAGAACTTTATTTATTGTTTGTGAAATTTTGTTATAAAAAGGAATTTTTAATGCTGTTTTATCTTTTACGTTAAAACAAATAGCAGTTTGTAGTGCAATATTTCCCATATGTAAATCTGAAATGTTGTCCCAATTTATAAAACCGTATTCTTTTGACCAAAAGCCTTCAGTATTCATATAAAAAAGTTTGTAGGGGCGAATTAAAAGATAACAAAACAGCAATAAACATAAACTAAAATATGCAAGAAGTCCTTTGCCAATTACAAAATAATATAACGGATTTGAGAAACAGCATTGGCTGAATTCTCCCATTTGACAAGCATTACTAAAAACTTCAGCATACTTAATATAAAGAAATGCTATTCCGATAAAGATTAAACAGCCAATGATATAAAGTGCTAAAGTATTTCTTTTTTGATAAACTTCAAACATATTTTCCATATGCCCTCCTTATTTTAGTAAATCGTTTATAGCTTTAGCAGCTTTTTTGCCGGCTCCCATAGCATTTATGGCATTAGATTCTCCAACCGGTGCAACGTCGCCGCCTGCAAAAACATTCTCTATATTTGTAGCTCTTGTTTCGGAATCTACAATTATATAACCTTTTTTGTCTATAGAAATTTCAATACCTTCAGCCAAAGCTGATTTTTGAATAATTGGGTTCGGACCTGTACCTAAAGCAACTATAACCGTATCAAGTTCTACTGTTTCATATCTTCCAGTAGATACAGGGCGTCTTCTGCCGGAATCATCCGGTTCGCCAAGTTCCATAATTTCAAGTTCTACAGCTTTGACATAACCGTCTTCACCAAGAATTTCTTTTGGGGCATATAAAAATTTGAATATAATACCTTCTTCTTTTGCGTGTCTTATTTCTTCAAGTCTTGCAGGAAGCTCTTTTTCAGTTCTTCTGTATATGATATAAACTTCCTCAAAACCTACACGCACTGCGGTGCGAGCTGCATCCATTGCAACATTGCCGCCGCCAAATATTGCAGCTTTTTTACCAACTCTTAAAGGAGTCGTGCTGTCAGGTTGTCCGGCATGCATGAGATTTACTCTTGTTAAAAATTCATTTGCAGAAAATACTCCGTTTAAATTTTCACCGGGGATATTCAGCATTTTAGGCAAGCCTGCACCGGAGCTGATAAATATTGCATCAAAACCGTCTTCTTTTAATTGTTTTAGTGTAATAGATTTTCCGACAATGACGTTTTTATGGAATTTTACTCCCATGTTTTCAAGATTTGTAATTTCTCTGTCGAGTACAATTCTTGGAAGTCTAAATGGCGGAATTCCGTACCTCAGCACACCTCCGAGTTCGTGTAAAGCTTCAAAGACTTCTACTTTGTGTCCAGCTTTTCGCAAATCACAGGCAGCTGTCATTCCTGCACATCCTGAGCCTACTACTGCAACTTTTTTACCTGAGGATTTTATTTGCGGAGTTTTTGCAGAAGTGTTATCTCCTACATATCTTTCTAAAGCGCCTATAGAAACCGGTTCTCCTTTAATTCCAAGTATGCAGTTTCCTTCGCATTGTCTTTCTTGCGGGCAAACTCTCCCGCAAACTGAAGGCAGCATACTTGTTTGACGAATTATTTCGCCGGCTTTGTCCAAATTGTTTTCTTTAATAGCTTGTATAAAATCCGGAATTTGGATATTTACGGGACATCCCTGCACGCACTTAGGATTTTTGCAATGCAGGCATCTTGATGCTTCCAACTTTACTTGTTCTTCCGTAAAATTACTCTCAACCGGTTCAAAATTTGAGCGTCTTTTTATTTTATCTTGTTCTTGAACTCTTTGTCTGTCCATTTATCTCCCCTTGTTGAATTATTATACCAAAAATTATTGTAAAGGTAAAAATTATTACAAAATAATTTATAAACTATCTGTATAATATTTTCAAAAAAGCTTTTTTTATGCTAAGCTTTATATTAAAGAAAGAGGTATATTATGTCAGGACACTCAAAATGGTCAACAATTAAGCATAAAAAAGCAAAAGTAGATTCACAACGAGCAGTAGTTTTTCAAAAATATTCGAGAGAATTGATTGTATCAGCAAGATTAGGCGGTGCGGATCCTGCAGGTAATTTCAGATTAAGAACGGCTATTGAAAAGGCAAAAGCCGCAGGACTTCCGAATGATAATATAAAAAGAGCAATAGAAAAAGGTGCAGGTGCAGGTTCTGGCGACAACTATGAAGAATTGATTTATGAAGGATACGCTGCAGGCGGTGTTGCTGTTGTTGTTGAAGCTATGACAGATAATAGGAACAGAACTGCAGGTGATATAAGAAGTTATTTTACAAAATATAACGGAAGCTTGGGTGCTACCGGTTGTGTAGGCTGGATGTTTGATCAAAAAGGTGTTTTGACTTTTAATGAAGATACTGATTTTGAGAAACTTTTCGAAGCGGCTATAAATCTTGATGCAGAAGACATTACAGAAGAAGATGAACAGTATAAAGTTTATACATCTCCTGAAAATTTCCAAAAAGTTGTTGAAGGTTTGGAAGCAGAAGGATTTAAGGCTGAATCAGCTGAACTTACAAGATTACCTCAAAATACAGTAGAAGTTACTGATGAAAAAACAGCAGATCAAATCTTAAAACTTTTGGATAAACTGGAAGAACATGACGATGTACAGAATGTTTATGCAAACTTTGATATATCAGATGAAATTATTCAAAAATTAGAAGCATGATAGATAATTTAAGACAAATATTTTCATTTTTAAATGACAGCTGTAATGCTCAAAGTATTACAGCTGTTCTTGAGGAAGTGTTTCCTCTAAATGCTATATACATCTATGATTCTACTACGGATTCTTTAAGAGACTTCTCTAAAAGCTGGATGTTTATTAAATCAAAAGAGTTAAACAGCATTTTTCGACAATTCGGTGTACAAAAGTATATTAAGGGTAAAATAAAATCGTATTATGCTCTTTTTAATAACAATCAAATTATTGGAATGCTTGAGTTTAGTGAACATTTGCACAGCAGATTGTTAGATTTTTTAGAATTGGCAAGTTTTTGTATATCATTAAAAATACAAAACTTGATTTTGGCAGAGAGAATGCAAAAAAATATAGATTTTCATGATTCAATGAAAAATATTGCCAAAATAATTGAAACTCAGTACGAAATAAATTATATAGTTCCAATTATTGGCGAAATGGTTGACAAGTTTGTATCCGATCACCTTGTATATGTCTTCATAAATAACGAGCTTGTCTGGCCTTCGGCTTGTAAAGACGAAAAAATCTTTGAATTAATAAAACTATTGAATAACAAGTCTGAATATATTCTTACTCCTGATAAAAAAATAGGTTTATTTCCACTTATTAGCGAAAACAAACTTTTAGGTTGTATAGTTACAAAAAGTACCGATAATGTATTGAGTGAAAAAGAAATAGAATATTTGGAACAGTTGTCATCTCAGGCAGCAACAACAATAAACAGAGCAAATGTATATGCAGAAATTTTAAAACACGCAACTTTAGATGCTTTGACCGGTTTCTATAACAGAAGACAGTTGGAAGAACGTATTAAACAAGAAATTTCCGGTGCAAAAAGACAAAAAAGGAATCTCTGTGCAATTATGACAGATATCGATTTCTTTAAATCCGTAAATGATACTTATGGTCACGCTGTCGGAGATTTAGTTTTAAAAACAGTATCCCATGTAATTCGAGGACAGCTAAGAGAATATGATGTTGCCGGAAGATACGGAGGAGAAGAATTTGTAATTTTATTACCTTATACAAAGCTTGAAGAAGCAAAAATGGTTGCAGAGCGTTTGCGGAGTGCTGTTGAACATAAAAGGATTGATATTTCAAAATTAAATTCAGAAAAAGAAAATATTAGTGTTACAATAAGTTTAGGAGTTGCACAATATTCTCCGAATGAGACAGATTTAATAATAAATGCCGATAAAGCTTTATACAAGGCAAAAGAAACAGGTCGTAATAAGGTAGTTATTAATGAAAACATATAAACAAATTTGCAAAACATTGGAAGATACAAAAAAATTGGCAAAAAGATTTGCTAATTTGATAAAAGAGGGTTGTTTTATAAACTTGTACGGTGAAATAGGAGCAGGAAAAACCGCATTTGTAAAATTGGTTGCAGAAGCTCTTGATGTACATGAAAAGGTTACAAGTCCAAGTTTTGTTATTTTAAACGAATATCATACCGGAACTATTCCAATTTATCACTTTGATTTATACAGATTGGAAAATGAAGGTATAAAGACAATATATGATGAATTAAGAGAATATTCGGAAGGAAAACAGGTAACTTTTGTCGAGTGGGCTGAGTTTAATCAGGATGAAGCTCCTTTTAATCATATAAAAATAAATGTTACTTACGCTGATGATGATTCAAGAATATATGAATTTATTTCGGTTGGTCAAGATGATATAGTAGAGGGTTTAAATGATAACATTAGCTTTTGATACTTGTTTGGATAAGATGTATGCTGTACTCAGAAAAGACGGAACAACTTTATCATCAAAGGTTGTAGAAAACCATGACAACAAATACCATTCTGCATATCTGATATCAACACTAAAAGAAATAATGAAAGAAAATGAAATTGAACCCAAAGATATAGATTTGATAGGTGTGAATATCGGTCCGGGAAGTTTTACCGGAATAAGAGCCTGTGTAACAGTTGCCAGAGTGATGGCGCAGCAATTGAATTGTAAGGCAATCGGCATATCTTCGTTAGAAATTCTTTCAAACGCTTTAGAAAATAATTGTATTGTTGCACTTGATGCAAGAAAAAACAGTGCTTATTTATATTTAGACGGTGAAATAAAAGGTGCAGTTTCTCTTGATAAAGTAAAAGAGCTTTCAGAAAAATATGAGGTATTAACAGATGATAAATTGCAGCCGTTATTGGGCGGCAAATCTTATCAACAAATGAGTTTACCTTTGGGTGAAATTTTGGCTAAACTTGCAGAAAAAAAATCGGTTAATGATGAATGCAATTGGCGATTACTAAAACCTCTATATATTCAACCGCCACCTATGGGATAGAGTGTTATATTTTTTTTAAATCAGGGAATAATGTATTTGGTTATGGATAAAAAAATCGTAAAAACCGAAAATATTACATTCCGATGCAAAGAAATACCCCTGACAAGAAAAGAATTAAAAAATCTACTGAACTATCATATTCCTTGTATGTGCTGTGGTATGGAAATGCTGCATCCTGATATTTATACTGAGTTGTTAGAAAATCCTCTTTTATCATTGAATGCACCTGATGTCATAAAAGTTTTGGAGCCTTTTGAAAACATTATGCATCCTGTAGAGCGTCAAGTTTTCAATATGTTTAAGAGCTTGGCTGTTAAATATCCTGATAAAAATTTTCAACAATTGCTCGTTATGAAAAAACAGGTTCACGAATTAGCATTAGTAAAAATACAAAGTTCTATATTCAATAAAATAAGTTTTTACAGGCGGATTTTACCTAAAAAAACAGCACGAGCATTGAGAAAATTAATTATAAAAACAAACGATATTATATTTGATCCTGAACCGCATAAACCGTTTTCCAGAAGAATATTTATTCATAAGTTAAAACAAATAGTATCGCATATAGAAAACGCAAGGATTAAAGAAGAAATTATTACAATAGCAAGACGTTTGCCAAGATCAAGCGATGAAGTTTGTGCTTTTGTTGTAAAAAATGCAAGAAAAAGTCCAAAAATAATCGCACTCAATCTTGTGCATCCTTCAGTCGGAACCTTTGAACATTTGCTGCCCAAATGTTTTAAAGGTCAAAACAACTCTTTGAATTTTGCATTGGAATGTACTTATTGTAATAATTCCAGACATCATTATCCGATAGCTGTCCAAATTGAAGAAAATCCATATATGCCTGATAATGCGCAAATTCATTTTGACAAATTAATCTCTCTATGTAAAAAGAAACTTTGCAAAAAAGAATATGTAGAAAATCTATCAGCCACATTAAATGAGCTATCTGAAGGTATTATAGATGTTGATATTAAGAATTTATACAAATAATAAAAAATGACGCAAAAATTTTTATTACGTGTTTTAATGTAGTATGAGAATTGGTGCGGTAACAAATTTATTATTTTTTCCAAAAGTTAATTATAGGAGTAATCTGCAAAATTATAGGCTTGCTCCGTTGGGTTATGATACTTTTGAAAGAACTACGTTTACCGGAGAAAAAAGCCCGGAAGACGTAAATCCCTCAAGAAAAATTTTTGACTCTCTGCCTCAAGATCAACTTACTTGTCCTTGTTGCGGAAGGGTTATGATTCCGCCTTCTGAAATAGAAACTTTAAGGAATTCTCATGCATTTAATTGTTCCGCATCTGAGGCAATAGATATATTGAAAAAGTATGAAAATAACATGCATTCTGTTGAAAAAGAAATATACCATATGCTTAAAGCTGAAGCAAAAAAAGATCCTGATAAAACCTTAAAAGAAATTTTAAATAAAAGGAAACCGCAATATGAACTTCAACTCATGCAAACTCAATTCGGTATTTTTTCATTAATTGAAAAAGCCAGCGAAAATATTGATGAAGATAAAAAAGAAAAAATTAAAGAGTTAATTGAAAATGAAAAAATAAAAATTGAAAACGGTAATAACGAATTTAGAAGAAAATATTTCGTAAAACAGTTTGAGAAAATTTTTGAAGACAGCGATGATACTGCTGTCAAAGAACATTTAATAAGACTTGCAAAACAATTACCTACAGCATATGACAATAAAAACGCATTTATTGTAAAATACGCATCCCGTTCTTCTGAAGAAATTGGTGTAAGGCTTTTGAGCTATTCTATGCGAACTATAGAGCATGTAAAACCTAAAAATAAATCAGGTGAGAATCATATATTTAATTATATTCCTGAATGTATGAGGTGCAACAGTTTCAGATCTGACAGACCAATGATTCAGCAGCTGGAAGAATATCCGGAGATGTTTGCAAATTCTCAAAATCTTATGGATACAATGATTGGTTTTGCAAATAAAGGAAAGTTAAGTAAATGGTATATAATAAAAATACAAGAGAGAATATTTGAAGAATCAGACGGTGTATTAAAATTAGATATATCTGAACTTAATATGACACCAAAAATGAAAAAAGAATATGATAAGCTGACACAACGAGAAGATAAGATTGTAAAAGAACAAGAAAAATTAAAAAAGAAAACAAAAAAAGAAATAAAAAAAGAAAAATTAAAATCTGTACATATCCAAAAAACAAAAGCAAAAAAATCTGTAGAAAAAAAAACAAAAAGAAAATAATTGTAAAAATATCTTAACAAACAAAGAAAAATATTAAATTTTTATCAAATTTGTTCCGATACATATTCATATAGAAAAGGATATGAAATATGGCAGACACAGGAGCATCATTTAACAGACCTTACAAACCTTTTGGTATGAATGTAAAAGTTCCCGAAATAGGAGAACATACTTTAAAGCACACTAAAGAGGCACTTAATAATATAGTAAAATCGCCGGCAGAACCGCTTTTTCAATTTTTAGAAGAAAATGAAGAAGTGTTTAACGGTGACTTGAATTATAAAATTAACAAGCTATTTGCTCAAAGTTTTACCATAGGTTCTGCTATGCGTATGGAAGATGAAAAAACAAACGGTATGCCTTCATCTTTTGATATGCATTTCTAAAAATTAAAAAGTAGAGGTAGAGAGTATGAAAAAATTTTTAGTATTATTGTGCACTTTTTTAATTACATCAATGAGCGCATTATGTGTTCATCTTGACCCTGTAAAATGGTATACAATGCCGTTGAATGTTTATATTCCGGCACATCCTAAAGCTCCGCTTATGCAAAAAGCTTTTTTGGATTTAGAAAATAATAGCGGAAATACCGTAAAATTCAGATTTTTAAAAGAACAAGCAAAAAACAGGGCTCATATATCTGTCTCTTTTGTTCCAAAGTGCAATCACGATAATGCGGTAGGAGTGACATATCAAAATACAAGAAATTATGCGTATCAAAAAAACACTATAAAAATTGGTTTGTTAAACCCATCTAACAACAGAGCATATTCAGATAAACAATTGTATGTGATAATGCTGCATGAAGCGGGACATTCTATAGGACTGGAACATTCAATGTACCCAAGAGATATTATGTTCCATTCTATTAATGAAAACCAAGCGCTGCTTACAGATAATGACAAAAAACAAATAAAAATGTTATACGGATATTAAAAAGCTTTTATGATTTTTATTTTTGAGTTATAATTTTCCTGAACATATGGAAGTGTATAAAAATGCGCGAGTGCGCAAGTTCGCAAAGTGTTCAAAGCGAACAAGAAAGGAAAATTATGACAATACCGGAAACTAAGAAGTTTGAAATTGAAATCGGCGGTAAAACGGTTACCGTTGAAACCGGAAA
>CACYCU010000100.1 GCA_902772945.1 uncultured bacterium
CGGAATAAGTGTTTATATCAGATTCAGTTGATTCAATATAATCATCAGTTATTTCAATACTCGATGTTTCTCCATTTGTTATGATAACTCTCGGATTTGCAACAACTCTGCCTTTATTATTTTTTATTAAGTAATTTACTGCATATGAGATATTGACAGGTCCGTTAAAGTGAGTCAGTTCACTAAGTTTCTTTGGAGTATCTCCGCTGTAATCCCACAATTCATAACCGTTACCTTTAAAGAATACAGGGTGAATAGGATCTGTTCTTGTAGTTTCACCATCAAATGTTGCTGAAAAAGCATGACTTAAGAATGACCAATTGTTCTGCAAAGTTTTGCTGCCTTCTTCATTCAATTCAATAATTGAAACTTCCAAATATGCCTGTGGCTGTTTTTTATCAGTATGAGCGATAAAATCTTTTATCATTTCAAGCTGGCTTTCAGATCCGCCTATAACATTTATCGTACCCAATTGAGTAAAATAAGCTATTGAAAGGTTCTGTAACCCGAAAGAACCATTTGTCTTACCATCTGTAGTACATGCTACAGTTCCCGCATTTAAACTAATTGAGCCGGAGCCGCCTCCGCCCTCAACGCCATCCGCAGCACCTGTCATAACACCAGCGGCACCGCCTGTATATTCACCTTCACTGCCACCGCTTGAACTTCCACCTGAAGAACCACCCGCACCGGATGCAGGAAGAAGCATTTCACAAATCATATCAGCCATTTCAGCCGGTGTTGTATGATTTACCTTGAATGTTGTTGTTACAGGTTTTTTATCAAATTGAGCAACTATTCTTTTTGCAATAGAAACGTCATTTGGAGAACCAAAGACTATCAATTCATTTGTTGAAGGATTTGTTGTTACAACATCTTTTGAAGAAAGCCCCGGTTTATTCATGCCAAATATATTTGAATTCAAAAAGTCTGCAAGAGCTGATGCGCTAATATATTTTACAGGAATTATTGTCATATCCTGCTTCGCCATATTAAAGTTTGAAGCACCTGATTTAGCAACGATTATTGTACCGTCTTCAACCACGTAACTTAAACCGTTTATATTCATAATCATATCAAAAGCAGTATTCAATGGTACGTCAACCAAATCAAGAGTAACCTTGCCATCTACGGAATCATGGAAAATTATATTCATGCCCGCTTTATCAGCAAACATTCTCAAAACCTGTTTTACATCAGAATCTCTAAGACTTATGCTTACCGGAGATTTTGATTTTATATAATTTTCATCACCCTTAAGCTTCATTGAGAATTCACTGCCATTACGCAATTCCGGTTTGCTGTTAACATTCTCCATTGCACCTACGGTCAAAAGACTGTTTGTTAGAGTAAAAGCCCCTAACATCAATGTTGCAATAATTTTGTTTGAAATATTCTTCATATCTGCTCCTGATTATCTTTTTGCGGTATTCTTATGTCCGCCGAATTTTCCTTCTAAATTTGATATCTTGTTAAAATTTACATCTTTTGAAGAGAACAGTTCTCCAACACCGGCTTTATATACATTTGAGCCTCTTTGTACTGTCACGTTATCTCGTGCTATAGATAAAACTTTATAACCGTCTATAACATCGCCTGACCTTACCAAATAGTCAGACCCGCTTATATTTAATATAGCTGACGGGTTGTAATTATCATACATAATACCCGACACTTTTGTAGTAATAACCTCTGCCGCCGTTGTATCAACCGTTATTGTTTCCGGCGGCGGAAGCAAGTCATAATTTCTAAAAACAGGTTTTGAAGTTTTGGATGATGTAACAACAGGAAGCTCTCCGTCCGGCAAGAAAGGATCCGAACGACCGGTATCTTCAACCGACATCGCAACCATAGAGACGGTTTCTCTTTCATCCTGTCTTGCAACAGCTGAAGGATCTTCATCAGGTGCAATAGCTGCACTAACACCATCATCTCCGACTTTTACATTATCTTTTGGCAATTCCTCAACCGGACTTGGTTCATCCACAGTTGCATCATTGTTTTTACTGCAACCAGTTCCAAAAAAGATCAGCGAAGTTAAAACAACAAAGCCAAACAAGACTCCAAAAAATTTTTTGATAGTCCAAACATCTTTATTTGTAATATTATAAAAGGTTTCTCGAATTTTTGTGTTCACTTGCCACCTATTCCTTTGTTCATTACATTATAATGGAATGAGTTTAATATGGTATCAATTATTTAGTGTATTTAATTGCAAAAATATGTATTATTTTAGCAAAGATATTTTACCATACTTTAAAATAGAAGGCAAAATTTAATTAAATATTAAGAAAATCTACATAAAATTATTTGTAATAGTATTTAAATATTCCAAAATTTTGTCAAAATATTTCAAATCAGAATTTCCGTCCAAAACAAAATCTGCAAAATCTCTGTTCGGAATAACATATTTTTTACCGGCAGAAAGAAGGTACTCCCATTGTTTTAAAGCATTTTCTTCATCCTGATTTCTTTCGGTCAAAGCACGTCTCACAAATCTTTCTCTTCTTATATCATTTTCTGTTTCAATATAAATTTTTACATCAAACACATCTCTAACTTCTTCATACATAGTAGCAATTCCCTCAACTACAATAACCTTATCAGATCTGACTTCTTGAGAATGAGGAATAGATACACCGGTTCCGTTTGGAATATACCTCGGCGCCATGATATTTTCGCCTTTTGATAAAGCTTCTAAATCCGATTTCAAAAGAGAAAGCTGAAAACTCTGAGGAGCATCTATGTCATATCCGTTATCACGCAGATTATCAAAACTTCCGTACTGTTTTATTAATTCTGAAATATCTTTAAAATAATTATCTGTACTCAAAACAGAAACAGGTAAATTCAGCTGCTCTATAGTCTTTTTAATTTCTTGACATATTGTAGATTTCCCGGAAGCAGATTCCCCTGTTATACCAACCAAAAGACGTTTTGACGGGTTGTTAATCAAACGTTTTGTAAACCTTGATATAAAAGTAGGGCTAACTTCTTTGAAAATCGGGGTTTCACACTTTTTATCAAAAGCTAATATTTGCTTAAATTTTGTCTGAAGATAAAACGCTAAAAGTTCTCTTCCGGTTTTTGAATTAAAATCCGGTTTTAGGATTTTATCTTCTGAATTTATTTCTTTATCTATAAGTAGTTGCATATAACTTCCAGATATTTTATCTGTTGATATAATACACAAGAAAAAAAATTTTTGCTAGTGTTTATAAAAAAAATGCAGAAAAATTAATTTCTGCATTTTAAGATATTTAATTACAATGTAAAATCTTCTTCCGCAGGCAAAATATCAGGAATACTCTTTATCCATTTTTTTGCATTATCTGAAGCCTTTGTCCAGTTTACTGATAACAAACCTCTCTGAACCCATATTAATTCTTTAAAAAATTCATATTGAGAATTCAAAGCATCTAATTTTGCCGTAAAATAAAGGTTTTGAGCATCTGCAATTTGATTTATCGGAACTTCACCCAACAAGTACTTTGCCTTTACTGTTTGGTAATTTTCCGCTTGAGCAAACATTGATTTGTAAGATTTTTCTACTATAAAATATTTTGAAATAGCTCGATTTACGACCGTTCTTACCTGCATTTCAATTTCAGTATTGACTTCTTCCAAATATGCGTTTAACTCATTCAATTCAGCTTTACATCTTGCAATTTCAGCAAACTTATGTCCCCCTTCAATAGGTTTCCACTGCGCTGCAATTAAAAATCTAACTGAATGTTTATCCAAACCGAGCCAAGGACTGTTGTCCCATCCATTTTGAAATCCTTGTGCAGCAGCAATTGTTGGATTTGCAGTTCCGCCTTTCTGGATTATACCAACAGCTTTTGCCTGTTCAGCTGCAGACATTGCGGCAGCACTGACATATTTCATCTGATTGTGACCTTCATCTTCATATGGCAACGACCTTGAAAATTGAGTCCCGTATTCCAAAGACATCTTAGCATTCGGTAAGATAAACTTTTGAGCATAATTACCCATTTCAGCCTTCTTCATTGCAATTGCCGCTTTTAATTTTGCCGTCTCAGGAGAAAGAAAA
>CACYCU010000101.1 GCA_902772945.1 uncultured bacterium
ATGATGAAACTGATAATGCAAAACTTGTAATAAATATAGGTAATGGAAATTATTCACATATTCAGTTTAAGAGTGGCGAAGATGGTAATGAAGGTCATTTGAAAGTTTTTGCCAATAATGTTGCATTGGGTAACGAAACTCTTAAAAATGTAACAGGCAACAACAATATGGCTATCGGAAGCAGTACATTAGTATCAAATACTTCAGGCAGCAGAAATACTGCTGTAGGAAGTTTGGCATTACAATCAAACACCACTGCTAATAACAATACAGCTATTGGATATAGTGCTTTGAATAAAAACACTACAGGTACTCCAAATGTAGCTATTGGTTTTGGTGCATTAGAATACAATACTACCGGTGGTGCAAATGTAGCTGTTGGTGCTTATGCTATGCAGAATCATCAAACTGAAGGTTTTAATACTGCAATGGGGACCTATGCATTAAAAAGCAATGTTTCAGGCAGCCTGAATACAGCTGTCG
Organism: uncultured bacterium; assembly: GCA_902772945.1. Taxonomy (GTDB): domain Bacteria; phylum Cyanobacteriota; class Vampirovibrionia; order Gastranaerophilales; family Gastranaerophilaceae; genus Stercorousia. The sequence goes on from CACYCU010000101.1 coordinate 484, forward strand.
GTTATAATGCATTAAAAAGTTATACCGGCAAATCTAATACTGCTGTCGGTTATAATGCATTAGGCAGTTCTACATCAGGTGCAGGCAATGTTGCTGTCGGAAAAGAAGCTCTTTATAACAACACTACAGGAAAATATAATGTCGCAGTAGGATTTCAGGCTCTTAAGCGAAATAAACAAGGATTCAGAAACATTGCAATAGGCTACGGTGTTTTATCCACAAAAGATGACGACGAAGATACTGGTATAACTGAAACTAACACTATTAGCAACGCCAATGATAATATCGGAATAGGATATGCCGTATTGGCAAACAATACCGGCGGAACAAGAAATATCGGTATCGGAACAAATGCATTACGAAATAATAAAGGTTACCAATATACTACTTATGCATCTGGTAGTTATAATGTTGCCATCGGACATGAAGCTATGTACAACAACACTTCAGGATATGGAGATACAGCCATTGGATATCAAGCTTTATATAGTTCAATAGGTTACACCGGCGAGGCAACTAGGAATATATATCACAATATTGCTATAGGATATCAAGCAGGATATGGTATAAAAGAAGCATGGAATAAGGGATTTAGTAATGTAGCAATTGGTACACAAACTCTATATAATAACGAAGATGGTAAAATGAATGTGGCTATAGGTGCTAAAGCATTGCATGAAAATAAAAGTCATGCAAATATAGCAATAGGCGACCATGCCCTGTTTGGAAATACTGACGGTGAACACAATATTGCAATAGGAACGTGGGCATTAAGTGGACTAAAACAAGATGACCCCAGTGCCCACAATCTTCATGATGAAGATTACACATCTCGCAATACAGGTAATTTTAACATTGCAATAGGATTGAATTCATTAACAATAAATACAACAGGTCACGGCAATGTTGCATTAGGAAAAGGATCCATGAGTCATAACACTGAAGGAGTAGCCAATACTGCTATTGGAACTGCATCTTTGACGGCCAACACTACAGGAAAAGAAAACGTTGCAATAGGTCATGGAGCAGGCGATGCAAACGAAACCGGGAATTATAATGTACATATCGGAGTTTATGCGGGCTGGAGACATCCTACTATTGAGGATAGTTTAGCCTCATCCAAACAAAGTAATGATTATAATACAGCTCTAGGGTATAGAGCATGTTCTGATGTTCAAGCAGATCATGTTACCTGTATAGGTGCATACTCCGGTCCATACAGGGGTAGTGATGACGTAAATAGTGCTGGTAATAAAAATTTTGATAATTCTGATACTTTAGCGACAACAAATAATGCTGTATACATTGGTACAAAATACGATACCGTATATATTCCGGGAACTATTGATATATACAACGGTATCAAATTAAGAGGAAGTACAATTAATTTATTTTCTGATGCACGATTAAAATATGTCGGCAAAGAAAATACTGACGGATTAGACAAAATTAAACAACTCAAAGTATTCAATTACACCTTCAAAAAAGATACCAAAAAAGAACCACACGTAGGGGTTATCGCACAAGATTTGCAAAAAATATTCCCTAATGCTGTAAAAAAAGGCTCTGACGGCTATTTGATGATTCGTATGGAAGATATGTTCTATGCACTAATCAATGCTGTTAAACAGCTTGATAAAAAAGTAACGGAACTTATTCAAACTGTTCAAAATGATAAGAAAGAAATTCAACAGCTGAAAAAAGAAAACGCTGAACTAAAAGCCAGACTTGACAAACTCGAAGCTAAAATGGCTCATTAATGTTGGTTAAGTAGGATAAGTGCGTTTCGATTAAATAATGATTGTCATCCTGAACTTGTTTCAGGAGCTGAATAAAGTTGGATAAGTAGGATAAGTTTGATAAGTGCGTTTCGGTTAAATAATTTTTGTCATCCTGAACTCGTTTCAGGAGCATAAATTTTTATTTAGAGTTATAATATAAAAAAAGGAGAAAAAATGGCTGAAGATTGTATTTTTTGTAAAATAATCAGCGGTGCTTTTAATACTGAATTTGTATACGAAAACGAATATGCAGTAGTTTTTAATGATATAAACCCAAAAGCTCCTATTCATATGCTGGTTGTCCCAAAAGTTCATGTTGAATCATTAAACGAACTCGAAGATAAAAAACTTATGGGTGAACTTATGCAAACAGTAAAAGATGTTACTAAAAAAATCGGACTAAAATCTTACAAAACACTTATTAATACAGGTAAAGAAGCAGGTCAGGAAGTTTTTCATTTACACATACATATACTCGGAAAATAATTTCTATAGTATAATTAAAAAAAAGAGAGGATATAAATGAAAAACGGAATAGAAAACGGATATTACCACGAAATTACTCCTGGCGGATACGGTATTGCCATAAAAGCCGGTAAAGTACTCTTTTCAAAACAATCAGATTTTCAAAAAGTAGAAGTATTTGAAACAGACTCCGATTTAGGCAGAGTTCTAACTCTTGATGATTTAATGATGACTACAGAAGGAGATGAATATCATTATCACGAAATGATAGCTCACATTCCTATGATGCACCACAAAAACCCTGAAACTGTCCTTGTAATAGGCGGAGGAGACGGCGGAACTGTGAGAGAAGTTTTGAAACACAAAACTGTTAAAAAAGTTGTCTTGGCAGAAATCGACGGAATGGTTATTGATGCGTGCAAAGAATTTTTACCGACAATTTCTTGCGGTCTGTCTGATCCGAGAGTGGAAATTCAAGTGGTTGATGCTATCGATTTTATAAAAGATAAAAAAAATCAATATGACATTGTGTTAATCGACTCAACAGACCCTATGGGCCCGGGAGAAGGACTGTTTACCGATGAATTTTATACTAACGTAAAAAATTCTCTAAAAGACGGCGGTATTATGGTTGCTCAATCAGAAAGTCCTTTTTCAAACAAAAAAGAAATCAAAAAAATGTATGAACAATTAAAAAGAGTTTTTTCAATTTGTTCAACATACACATCAAATATTCCGACCTATCCTGGCGGATATTGGGCTTGGGCATTTTGTTCAAAGGAAGTTGAACCGCTATCTTACTTTGCTCAAGATAGATATGATGAAATTGTAAAAACTTGCAAAATATATAACAAGGATTATCATAACGCAAGATTTGCGCTTCCGAATTATCTGAAAGAACTTTTATAATTCATTATAAGTTTTAAAATGGGCTTTACAGACTTCTTTAAGTCTGTCTTTGCCATACTTTTCAATAAATATTTTTGCAGCATCTTTTACAAGTCCTGAGCAGCCTTTTTGAAATTTTACACCATATGTGTTTTCCATATCTTGCATTTTTTGTACGAATGTTGCTCTCGCAAGTACAGACGCTGCAGCAACTGCAATGTCGCTTTCGGCTTTGCACATTTGTTCCAATCTTATTGTTCTGCCGTTTTTCATTAATGCTGATTTAATTAAACTTTCATCACCAAATTTATCCGAAAGTGCATATTCACAAGTTGAATGTTCAAGAATATTTTCAATTGCTCTTGCATGTCCCCAAGCTAAAAGTTTGTTTAAGTTCTTCATATTGCTGTAGAGTTCATTATATTTCTGATTTGAAATTGCAATTATTGAATGGGGAACATTTTTTTTAATTTCGACAGCAAGCGTAAGCATTTTTTTATCGGACAATTTTTTGCTGTCTTTTATACCCAAATCCAAAAAATACTTAGCATTTTTTTCATCAACCATTGCACTTGCAATAACAAGCGGTCCAAAAAAATCACCTTTTCCTGATTCATCAGTTCCAATATGAGTAATATATTCCATTAATGCAATCCTTCCGGCACTGCCATCGGAATAGGAATCGGTGCTTCTGCAGGTTTTGGTGTTGGTTTTGGCTGAGCCACAGGTTGAGGAATTGTCGTTGTTTGAGGCGTTGGTTTTGAATTTTCAACTCTGTTTAAAATACTATTAACCTGCTTTGAAATATCTTCAGGAGACATCATTTGAGTATCTTCAAGATTGATAGTTTTATCTTCTTTTTTTTCTTTATTTTCTTCTTCGTCTTCTTCACCGATAGCTTTTTTATCACCGCTATATGGAACAAGTTTTATTTCAGGATAATTAAATTCGGCATTTCCGTACGGTTCTGTTGCAACCGCCATAACATCTTTCCAAATCAAAGCAGGAACAGTACCACCTTGAATAGATTTGTTCATAACCGTGTTATCGTCATTACCAACCCAAACACCTGTTACAATATGCGGAGTATATCCCATAAAATATGCATCTTTATTATCATCGGTTGTTCCTGTTTTTCCTGCAGCCGGTTTCCCAATACTTGCAGCACGCCCTGTTCCGTTTGAAACAACTGATTTCATCATTGCTGTCATTTCAGCTGCGGTATTCATACTCAATTGGTGAGAAATACGGGTTTTGGGAGCTCTGTAAACCACTTTTCCGCGAGGAGTTTCAACTCTTTCAACAGCATAGGGTTGAACAACAAATCCGCCGTTTGCAAAAGCTCCGTACGCTCTTGTAAATTCAAAAAGTTTTACGCCATTTGAACCCAAAGCAATTGTATAGTCGTATTCAAGAGGAGTTTCAATACCCAAAACTCTTGCGATTTGAATAACTGATCTTATACCGACTTCTTTAATAATTCTTGCGGCACAAACATTGGAAGAAACTGTCAAAGCTGTATATACAGGAATTTTACCTCTATATCTGTTTCCGTAATTGTGAGGTGACCAGTTTCCGATAGTTACCGGAGTATCTTCTATCAGGTCATTTGGAGTAATTCCTTTTTCCATAGCTGCGGCATAAACAATCGGTTTAAATGCAGATCCCGGTGGTCTTATTGCTTGAGTAACTCTGTCGTATTGACTTTTCGCGTAATCTTTTCCGCCTGCATAAACAAGAATTTTTCCGTCAATCGGACTAAATGAAAATACAGCTGCTTGATTTTTATCACCGTTTAAACCCCAGTTTTTAAGGTTTTTCACAATCGCTTCATCTGCGGCTTTTTGGGCTTTATAATCCAATGTTGTAACAACTTTATATCCGCCGTTAGCAATTTCTGTTTCGTCAAAGCCGAGTTTTTCGAGCTCTTTCATAACATAATCACAAAAATACGGAGCTTTATTAGTTGTGTAATATTGCGGAACTTTTGCAAGTTTTACTTTTTCTTCTTTAGCGGCTTCGTATTCATCTTTTGTAATATATCTCATCCTGAACATACGCATAAGAACTTGATTTCTGCGTTTGACAGCCAAATCCATATTATTAAACGGGTTATAAACAGACGGTGCTTGAGGCAATCCTGCAATAAGTGCAAGTTCAGCAAGAGAACATTCTTTCAAATGTTTGTCAAAATATATTTGAGATGCACCTTCAACGCCATACGCACCTGCTCCCAGATAAACACTGTTCATATACATTTCTAAGATTTGATCTTTTGAAATTGTTTTTTCGATACGTGCTGCAATAAAAAGTTCTTTTAATTTTCTGTCAAAAGTTCTTTCGTTGTTCAAAAACAGAACTCTTGCAAGTTGTTGAGTGATTGTACTTGCGCCTTGAACAACGTGTCCTGCAAGAATATTTTGAACTGTAGAACGCGCCAGACCACCGATATCATAACCGTGGTGGCGATAAAAATTTTTATCTTCCGTTGCAATTAGAGCTTTTTTAAGGTTATCGGGAATATCTTTCAATTCTATTTTTTGAAAAGTGTATGCCGTAAATGTTTTTATAATTTCTTCATCAGAAGAATAAATTTTTGTAATAATATTCGGTTTCCATTGTTCAAGATTTTCGATTGGCGGAAGTGATGACAAATAAAGTTCCAGTGATGCAATACCTGCTAAAAGACAAGCACAACCGAGAAGAATTACAAATTTTAAGGTAGAAAAAATGTTATTTTCCGGTTTCTTCTTATTAGAAATATTTGATTTTGCCATATCCTTAGCAGATTTATTTACATAATATTTTGACATAGATAATCCCTCGGATTTAATTTTATTATAAAATATAATTAATGGCAAATTTGTTAGACTTTTTATACGTAATATATAATGAATTTCGTTCATATTTTGTGCCCGAAAAGGTATCATATGAGATTACCGGTGAATGCAAAAAATGCGGCAAGTGCTGCAATTATATGTATAGCTATGACACTTATACAGAAAAAGAATTTAAGATAATGCAGTTCTTATTTCCGGCATACAAAAGATTTTATATAAAAGGGCGAGATGATGAAGGAAATTTGATATTTGCCTGCAAGTTGGTAACAAAAGACGGTTTGTGTTCGGATTACAAACACAGATTGAGAATGTGTAGAAATTATCCTGCAAAGAAAATTTTTTATCCCGGAAAACTTCACGAAGGATGCGGTTATAAAGTTAATATAAAAAGTTTTGATGATTATTTGAAATAACAGTTACCTGATATCCTAAACGTCATCCTGAACTCGTTTCAGGATCTGAATGAAGTTAGATAAGTAGGATAAGTTGGATAAGTGCATTACGGTTAAATATTTTTTGTCATCCTGAACTTGACAAAACGAACAAACGAGGAACGAGTTTTGTGAGCTTGTCTGCCTTGTGCTGTTTCAGGATGACAAAAAAACCAGAGGAGATACTTAAAAGTTTTATACTAATCCTCCCCGAAAGGGGGAGTTAATTCCTCTCCCGCAATAAGCGGGAGTTTTTTTGTGCTAAAATTTATATATGACAAAAATTCTTGACTGCACACTCAGAGACGGTGGACATATCAACAATTGGGAATTCAGCAATGAATGCATTCTTGCGACCGTTAATGCTGCCAAAAATTCAGAGGTGGAATTTGTTGAAGTCGGGTACAAAATGCCTGAATGTATTGAAAAAAGTAATATAAATTTAGTCGTTATGGTTGATGCAAAAAACATTCAAAATGTTGATAAAAAAGCCGATTTTGTCCGTGTAGCCTGCTATCCTGAACAAATACACACGGCCGTAAATGCTGTTGAAAACTTTAAATCACAAGGCTTTGGAGTATTCCTTCACCTTATGACAGCCGATAAATTTAACGATTGGAAACTTTTAGAAAAATGGGAAAATAAAAATATTCTTGAATCTGTATATTTTGCGGATACTTTCGGAGCTTTTATGCCGCAGGATGTTGAAAAAATTTATCAGAAACTTCAAAATTCCGGCTTTGAAAAAATAAGCTTTCACGCACACAACAATCTTCAACTCGCATTCACAAATACAATTAAAGCAATTGAACTTGGTGCATACAGCGTTGACGCAACTGTTTTTGGCATAGGAAGAGGAGGCGGAAACCTGCCTATAGAACTTCTTTTAAAATACTTGAATAAAAATAACAATGAATATTTGGAACTTATAAAAAAATATTATCTCAATTTGGCTGAAAAATATAAATGGGGATACAATTATGAGGCATTAATCTCCGGTTTAAAAAACATACATCCCTAAAAATTAAAGCAATCGTATGATTACATAGTTTTTGGCTAAATTTATAATAAAAATAAAAAAGGGGTAGTATGCTTTTAACAGATCACGTCCAAGCGATTATAAAATCAGCAAAATCAATTGTTGCAGCAAGAAATTTTGCAGAACTTATGCCTGAACATATTATGCTAGCAATTATGCTGGATCAAAATGATTTGCCCAAAATTCTGCTTGAACGTGTAGGAGTTGAGAATCCTGAAATCACTGATAGATTAAACAACTATCTTTCAAAACGCTCATATTACGCAAGAAGCAAGTTCTCAAATATAAAGCTTTCAACTGAAACACTTAAAATGATTAAAATTGCACAGGAAGAAGCCGAAAAACATAATGACGAACAAGTCAGCATTGAACATATTATGCTTGCTCTTTTTAGAATTGATAACAAAACTTTGAATTATTTATGGGAACAAAGCGGTATTAACAGACTTGAATTGTACGAAAAAATGTGCGAAGAAGTTAAAAATATATCTACCATAGAAATTTCTGAAAATATTCAAACCGAAGAACAACCACAAGAAAATGAAGCTTTGAAAAAATATACTACTGATTTAACAGAACTCGCAAAAAATAACAAAATCGACCCCGTAATCGGCAGAGATTCAGAAATTAGAAGAACAATTCAAATATTAAACAGACGCTCTAAAAACAATCCCGTAATCATTGGTGAATCAGGAGTCGGAAAAACAGCTATAATAGAAGGACTTGCACTTAGAATAGTTTCCGGAGATGTTCCCGAAAGTCTTAAAAATGATAAAATTTTAGCTCTTGATATTGGAGCTATGCTTGCAGGAGCATCCTATAGAGGAGAGTTTGAAGAAAGATTAAAATCTGTTTTAAAAGCAATTGAAGAAAAATCCGATGATTTAATGCTTTTTATAGATGAAATCCACACAATTATGGGGGCAGGCTCCACAGAAGGCTCTACAGATGCCGGAAACCTCTTAAAACCAATGCTTGCAAGAGGAAATATTAGGGTTATCGGGGCTACAACTACTGACGAATATAAAAAGTATATTGAAAAAGACAAAGCTATGGAAAGACGTTTTCAACCGGTAGTAGCAGAAGAACCGTCAGTAGAAGATACAATAAGTATACTTAGAGGACTGAAAGATAAATATGAAAGCTATCATGGAATAAAAATTCTTGATAACGCAATTACATCCGCCGTAAAACTCTCTGACAGATATATCTCGGACAGACACTTGCCGGATAAAGCAATTGATTTGTTGGATGAAGCCGCATCCGCTCTCCGTATTCAAATTGAAACAATGCCCGAAACTATTGACGTTTATGTCAGAGAAAAACTGCAACTGGAAATTAATAAAAAAGCTCTGGAAAAAGAAAATTCTTCCGAAAACGATAAAAAAATTGAAAAAATTTCTAAAAAAATTAATGAACTGGAAAATAAAATTATAAAATTAAAAGAACAATGGATTCAAGAAAAAAAGATTATTGATTCTACAGCTTCCATAAAAAGAAATCTGGAAAAACTAAAATCACAAATAGAATTAAACAAAAAAAATCCACAAAAAATAAAACCTCTTGAAGAACAATATTCAAAAATGCTTGAAGCAGAAAAAAAATTAAAAACTCTGCAAACCGGTAAAAAAAGACTGCTTAAAGAAGAAATTGACGAAGATGATATTTCTTCAATAGTAGCCAAATGGACAGGAATACCGGTCAACAGACTGCTTGAAGATGAATCAAAAAAACTTATAAATATGGAAAATGATATGCACAAACGTGTTGTCGGTCAAGACGAAGCTGTTAAAAAAATCGCAAACGCAATACGCCTATCCCGCTCCGGCCTGAAAGATCCCAAACGTCCAATAGGAACATTTTTATTTTTAGGACCGACAGGCGTCGGAAAAACAGAACTCGGCAAAACACTTGCTGACATATTGTTTAACGATGAAGATGCTTTAATAAGAATTGATATGTCCGAATTTATGGAAAAATCATCCATTTCAAGGCTTATTGGTACAACTGCCGGTTATATAGGCTATGAAGAAGGCGGACAATTGACCGAAGCAGTCAGAAGAAAGCCTTATTCGGTTATCTTATTTGATGAGGCAGAAAAAGCACATCCGGATGTTTTCAACATAATGCTTCAAATGTTTGATGACGGACGATTGACTGACGGACAGGGCAGATTAATTGATTTTAAAAATACGGTTATTATAATGACCAGCAACTTGGGCAGTGAAATTTTGCTTGATAAAAAACTTTCGGAAGATGATAAAAAAGCAAAAGTACAAAAATGTTTAAGTGAAAAATTTAAACCTGAATTTTTAAATCGTATTGATGAAATAATAATGTTTAACCCGCTTTCACTTGAAGAATTGAAGTTAATTGTAGATATTCAAACAGAATATTTGAAAAAACGACTTCAAGAACAAGATATCGAATTTGAAATTTCTGATAACGCAAAAGATTATCTGGCAAAAGAAGGTTATGAGCCATTATACGGTGCAAGACCCATTAAACGTACAATAAGACAGCTCATTGAAATTCCAATGTCTACAAAAATTATTGCAGGCGAAATTAAAAAGAATGATAAAATCTTGCTTGATTACAAAAATAAACTACTGGAATTTGTAAAAATATAATCTATTTCATAATTATGTCTGCAATAACTTCAGGGAACTGTTCCATTAAAATTTCTGCAAATTTTTCCGTATCAATTTGAGTAATTACAATTGATAACAAATCATCAGGTAATTCTTTTATCATCTCCTGAATGTGTTCAGGATCAATTACACTCATAGCCTTTACAACTTCAGGCTGTTGTTTTTCTCTGTTAATAATTTTTGTATAAGCACTTGCATCAAATAATTGAAACCATTCCTGATGTTCTTTGCCAAGTGAAAGAACAAGCTGTTGTTTTTGAGTCGGTTGAAAAGCTCTTAGTGCATCTTTGTATTCCAACGGACCTAACTCACTAAATTTCTTTGACAAATCAATACTATCCATATTATCATGAGCCTTGCCTGTAACTTGTTCCAAAACTTGTGCCACGTATTCTGCCGGTATTGATTGCATGTGTTTCAAAATTTTATTTTTATCAATATCAGTACTTGTCAAAAATTTATCTAATTGTTCTTCTGGCATAAGTTGAACAACCTGCTCTTTTGAAAACATTTCAAATACTGTTTTTACCAATTGTTCTGCAGGTAATCTTTCTAACATCTTCATCAATTTGTCTTCCGTAAAGAAAAACAACCCTTGAAGAAGATCTTTTTCTTCCATTTCGGGTAAAAATACATGTAAATCACGAGAAGATAATTGTCTTAAAATCATGTATTTATTATTTGTATCTGCAAGATCAAAAAGCCTCATAATAAGAGTAACATTAGTAGTTAATTCATGCGCAAGTTCTATTGCCTGTTGATTACCTTGAGCAGCTTCCGCTTCCAAAATTTCATCAATAGACATATTTGCATAATATTGAAGCTTAACAGGATTAATGTTTAAGACTTTTTGCAGATATTCAAGATTTGAATCGATAACTAAACTCATAATACTCCTTATTTTTGTATTACGTCATATCAATCCAAAAACTTTAATAATTGTGAATTTTTATTAATATAAATTTTATTGAACTTGCATTTCTTTTTCAAAACCAAATAAAGAACTTACAGATTCATCATCATGAATTCTCGCAATTGCCTGTGCTAATAATGGAGCTACAGAAATTTGTTTTATATTAGACGGCATTTTGCTCATATCAAGAGGAATAGTATTTGTTACAATACATTCGGTAATAGGCGCAGAGCCTAATCTTTCGATAGCAGGACCGGAAAATACAGGGTGAGTTGCACCCACATATATTTCTTTTGCACCTTTTGATTTTAAAAGTTTTGCAGCTTCACAGATAGTTCCTGCCGTATCAATAATGTCATCAAACATTAAACAAACTTTTCCTTCAACATCACCGATAACATTTGCCGCAATTGCTTCATTATGTTTATCGCGTCTTTTATCAATAATAGCAATCGGACAATCAAGTCTTTTTGCAAAATATCTTGTTCTGTTTGCACCGCCCATATCCGGAGATACAGCTATCATTTCATCCGGATTAATATTCAAACCTTTAATATAATTTGTCAAAATTGGAGCTGCAAAAATATGATCAACCAAAATATTAAAGAAACCTTGAATTTGACCAGTATGCAAATCCATTGCCAAAACTCTGTTTGCACCGGCAGTTGTTAACAAATCCGCAACCAATTTCGCTGTAATTGCTTCTCTGCCGGATGTTTTTCTATCTTGTCTTGCATAACCATAATAAGGAATTACGGCTGTGATTGATTTTGCGCTCGCACGTTTAAACGCATCTATTATAATCAAAAGTTCCATCAAATTTTCATTAACAGGATTACAAACAGGCTGAATAATGAAAACATCATCTCCTCTGACACTTTCTTTTACTTGAACGTATATTTCACCATCAGCAAAATTCTTTACTACCATCGGCCCAACTGATGTACCTAAATAATCGGCAATTTCTTGAGCAAGCTTTGTGTTAGAACGACCGGAAAATAATTTTATGTCATGCGTCGGATTGATTGCTCGTTCTAAATTAGAAAATGTCATTTCTGAAACCATTTATAAATTCCTTTCATTTGGTGCATGATTTATTATATAATTTTATAATTTTATCTACAAGAAGATTTTAAGTAATATTAATAAAATACGAACAAAA
>CACYCU010000102.1 GCA_902772945.1 uncultured bacterium
AAAACATATAAACTCCTAAATAATAAACACTAAAAGAGACCATTAGGATGCAGAAAACGACCCACTCAGTAATGAGTGGTTTTTTTTATCTGCATTTTACTACAACAAGATTTCTTGTAAAGTTTCCTTCTATAGGAAGTTCGTATGGCAAAATATCAACAACTTCTGCGTTGTATTTTTTTAGAATATCTTTTGCTTCATTGATTTCTTCTGTAACTTTTATTGATTTATATGCTATAAAATAGCCGTTCTCATTTAGTAACGGTAAGGCGTATTTTAGGATTATGCTCATTTTAGCTACTGCGCGAGAAGTTATTAAATCATATTTATTTGTTATGTTTTCGGCTCTGTCACAAATTGTGTGTAGATTTTTTATGTCTAAAGCGGATTTAATGTTTTCTATAGCTGTAATTTTTTTTCGAATGCTGTCCAGTGCAAAAACTTCCAATTTTGGATAACAAATCGCTATCGGAACTGAAGGAAAGCCGCCGCCGCAGCCGATATCTAGTAAATTTTTAGCTTTTGGTGTGTATTTTTCATAAAATTTATCAAAAGAAAGACTATCAAATATATGTTTTTCCCAAAGGTATTTTTCATCATTTTTTGAAACAAGGTTGAGAATTGAGTTTTGGGTTAAAAAGATTTTTATATAATCTTCAAAATATTTTTTATCCTTCATTGTATACCTTTTTGATATCTTCTATTCTCATTTCAATTTTTGCTAAATTTTCTTTAGTAAAGTTATTTTCTGCAAGTTTGTGAGCTTCTTTATAATGAGAGAGTGCATTTTTATAATCTTTTCTTCTGTAATAAAAATCTCCAATTGAAATATTTGCAGATGCAATATAGAAAGGTTCGTTAAGTTCAATTGCGCATGCTTTTGCTTTTTTCAAATATTCTATAGCTTTTTGAGGATTTCGGTTTAGGTTTATTTCTGCAAGTTTTATTGTTGATGTATATATTCCGTTGTAATTTTTTGAAAGTTCATCAAGTCTCAAACTTTCTTGAAGATATTTTATTGCAGTTTCGGTTTTTCCTTCTTCATCGTATATTGATGCCAGATTTGTGAGAGAAGATGATAAAAATTGGTTAACTTCTCTATCTTGAGATGTTTCTACGCATTTTTTATAATATTTTACTGCGTTTTGAACATCTCCGCTTTTATCGAAATCAAGAGCGTATTTAAAGTACATTTCTGCAAGGATTGGTTTGTCGATTCCTGATATATCTGCAGGTAATGTCTTCATGTTCCATTGTCCTGTTATATTTGATAAAAGTAATTGAGATTTTACTCTCAGGTTTGTTGAAATGTCTTCTTGAAGAATTTCATTAATTAGCTTTTCTGCTTTTTCCGGTTTGAAGGTTATGTAGAAAATATTTGCAATTTCATATTTATTTTCGCAAATTTTTTCGACATCTCCTGTTGAAATATAAAATTCTACACCAAGTTCAAAATACTTTTGAGCATTAAACCAATCAGAAAGGTGTTTAAAGGCTTCTGCAAGTCGGGTATAAAGTATCGGCAAAAAAGTATAATAATCATCATCATTATTCATAGTGAGAGCTTTTTGATAGATCATTATAACTTTTCTGTATTCAAATTTCATCTCTTCCTGTTTTGCCAGATTTATAAGTTCTATTAATCCAAGATCTTTAATCTCGTCGAGTGCTTGATGTTTTTTGTCTGTAATATCTACAAATTTATTGATAGATGTCGCGATTTTATTCATTATAGCCATTTCATCAGCTTCTGATTCAAAGACGAATGAGATATTTTTTATTTGTTCATCTTTTTCCTGTTTTGTCGGTGCTGTGTTTTGGATTTTGGATATGATTTGTGAGGGTTGAATTATTTGAACTTCCGGTATTGATTTTAGAATCGGTTTTTTAGGTATAAATAATTCGTGATACTCAATTTCTTTTCTCATAGTTTGGCGGGAAATCAATAAATCTCTTTCAAGAGGTTTTAAAGGCAATTGAGTTTCATAAAGAGCAACACAATTTTTATGAATTTTTAATTCAATATTCTCTGCAATAGAATTTTCCGCTAAAATTTTGTAGTAATCTTGAAGGTATATATTTGAATCATCTTTTGTTAAAATCAGATTTTCTGCAAAAAAATTAATTCTTTCCTCATTATATAGATTTAATGTTTCAAGGAGTTTTATATTTACCGGATGCCTTAGAATGGTTAAAAATCTGAAAAGGTGTCCGCTTACGGGATCTACAAGAGAAAGAGCTTCTCTCAAAACAAAGTCGTTAAATGAAGTTAGGCTTTTTGTAAATTCTCCAATAAAATCTCCCAGGCTGTATTTTTTGAGTTTCATTATTTTAATTGATAAAGTTGTATAAAAATAATAGCCTCTGGTATGTTTATATAATTCATCAGAGATTGGTCCGATTTGTTTTATGTCTTCAGAACGCAAATATTTTTCAAAAATGTTTTTATCAAATGCTGAAATAGCTAATTTTTCATATTTTTGTTCAAAATCTTCATAATTAAATTTTCTTCCGATAAGTATAGTTTTAATTTTGTAAGATTTTGATAAATGATATAAAAAGCCTAAAATATCAGGTTTGTTGTCTTTTAAAATCTGTTCAAAAGAATTTATAACTATAACAATAGGTTTGTTTATAGATTCAAAATAAGAATTTATTTTTTGTGTAAAATTTTCAGTTCTTGCTTTGGGTTGTTCGATAATATTTTGAGCAGTTAATTTTTTAAAAGTATCAAAGAATTCAAGCAGAATATCATCTAAAATGGTTGTTTCAAAACAGTTATATTTTAAAACAACTGCATCTTCTTTCAGAAAAGAAAGTGCGTGATTAACAACTCGGGTTTTTCCTGTACCCATAAAACCGTTAACTAAAAGCAGAGGGGAATGTATTTGAAAAAATTGACATATTTTTTCAATTTTTCCGATATTGTTTTCAATCAGAAACTGATTTATACCAATATCCTGTTTCTGTATCATTTTTTTATCGGGTAATTCTGCTATAAATTCCATAAAGCTATCTTAATAGATTTTTAAAATTTTTGCAAATATGATTTTTTTGTAGTACAATCACGTTAAAGGGAATATATATGGAATTTTTTAGAAAACATCAAAGAGCAATAGTGGCAATAATTGCAATTACATTTATAGCTTGGACTGTAGGTTTAATGTTACTGCCTCTTATGTTGAAATAATATGAGTAAAATAAGCAAATTTATAAAAAATATATTTATAGTTTTTTTAGCACTGCTGATTGGGAATATCAGCATGATTGCCAGTGCTGATCAACTGAAGAATATTCAACAGAAACAGAAGTTTACTCAAGAAAAAATTAAACATCTTAAAGTTTTGGAAAAAATGGAAAAAAACAAGCTGTATAAAAACCAGCAAAGGCTTGAAGAAGCTTCAAATAATCTGCAAAATTCAAAGAACAGATATAGCTCATTGGAAACTCAACTAGTTCAAATGGAGCGAGAATTAAATCAATCTGTATCTGAATTTAACAGTGCAAATGCGCAAATGCGAAATAGAATTCGTCAGGTGTATAAAAATCAAAGAAAAGGTATGTTTGAGCTGATTTTTACAGCAAAAGATTTGAATTCTTTACTTGATGTAATTTATTTTGAAAGGATAGTTCTAAAAAAAGATTATGCAAGAGTGGTTGCAGTTCGTGCCAGAGCTCAAAAAATTGCGGCAATGAAAAGAGAAGTCCAACAAAGAAAAACAGAATTGGCACAATCAATACAAGACATAAATTACCAGCAAAAAAATATAAAATCTGCTATTGCGCAGAACCAAAATATGATAAACAAGTATAAAACCGATAGAAGAACTTATGAAC
Organism: uncultured bacterium; assembly: GCA_902772945.1. Lineage (GTDB taxonomy): Bacteria > Cyanobacteriota > Vampirovibrionia > Gastranaerophilales > Gastranaerophilaceae > Stercorousia. Next base: position 3,838 of record CACYCU010000102.1, read on the forward strand.
AAGCAGAAAGAGAGCTTGCCCGTCAATCTGCCAGTATCCAGAGTATGCTTGCAAGACAGGGCGGCAGCTCAACTGTAAAAATTTCATCAACAGGTTTTATGCGTCCGATTGGGGGTAGAATAACTTCTCCGTTTGGATGGAGAACACATCCGATATTTAATAGCAGGACTTTTCATTCCGGCGTTGATATTGCAGGGCCTAACAGAGGCAGTATAAAAGCTTCCAATTCAGGAAAGGTTATATATTCCGGATGGTATGGCGGTTACGGCAAGGTTGTAATTGTTGACCACGGAAACATTAATGGTAAACCTACTACAACTTTATATGCTCATATGTCTTCAATAAGGGTAAGTAACGGACAAACTGTAAATAAAGGAGATGTGTTGGGGTATGAAGGTACAACAGGATATAGTACAGGACCTCATGTACATTTTGAAGTAAGAATAAACGGAAAACCAAATAATCCGTTAAATTATATTTAAGAGAAGGCACTATTTTGAAAAAGAGAATAATTTTAACAGCTTTAATATTATCAATTTTTTCTTCAGCAGTAATTGCAGAAGATGGTTTTATCACACCTGAACAGTTGGAAGACTTTTATGTTCAATTTTACGAAGCTCCGACATTTCCTATTCCTGAGGTAAAAACTAAAGGAATGTCTCAATATCAATATGCCGGTGAGGCAGGCAGTGGCCAGAATCGTAAATTAAAAGCAACCCCAGTATTTAAAAAAACAAGAATAAAATTAACAAATTTCTTCAGAGAAAGAGAGTATAAAAGAACTCAAAAATTGCTTGAAAAAGAAAAACAAAAAGAAGCTGAAGAATTAAAAGAAGAGAATAGTTTTGTAGAACCTGTTCAAGTTGAAGACACAGCAAAAGATACCTTGGAATTAGAAGGCGGCGTTAGAGAACAGGTTACGTCAAAATCAGTTCAATTAGATGCTGATAAAATTGATTATGACGAAAATACAATGGATATAATTGCAACAGGATCTCCTGTTTTATATTTCCCTCCGCAAGAAACCACCATAAAAGCTGAAAAAATGGTTTATAATAACAACTCAAATCAATTAAAAGCGTATGGACATGTTGAGGTTATAAGGGGTGGAAATGTTATAAAAGGTGAATATATGCAGATAAATATGAATGAAGAGAATGCATTCATGGATGATATTAAGACAAATGCTGCATTTATGACCGTAACGTCCAGAAAAGCCGATATGGATGGCGATAAAATAACTCTTTATGATGGAAAAATGATTTCCGAAAATTCATATATTTTAAACTTAAGAACAAATATGGTTGGCGGAAATAATTTTAACAATATGGTTTTGAATGATGAAGAGAAGTCTTCAATAAATGATACTACCGGTGATACTGTAATTAACGTAAAAGCAAAAGAAGTTATTGTAAATGCAAAAAAAGACCATGATACAATAACCTTTAAAAAGGCGCAAGTTCGTTATGGCGATATAAATCTGTTTAAGATAAGATCTTTAACTGCGCATACAAATAAACATCACGACTTCTTTGAAGCAAATTATCCGGAATTAGGCTCGAGAGGTATGATTGGTATGTTTGCGGGCCCGGGTTTTGTTATTGATACTCCGTTTCAAAACGGATCAACATTAAAACTTATACCATTTATTAATAATAAAGATAAATTTGGTGTCGGAGCATTCTTTAAATATAGGAGTGCAACAAACTATACGGATTTCGGTTACGGTTCATCAAAAGATGTTTTTATTTTAAAAGGCCGACAGGATTTGGATGATCATTTATATTTACAATACGGTGTAAATTCATACTTGGATGAGTGGTTCTTTGGGCAAGGTATTGCAAAATACAATGCAGAACTTATTTATAGAGATCAATCTGTAGTTCCTTCAACTTTGGGTGAAAATTTAAACTTAAGGTTTAGACAACGCGCAAGTATTGGTTATATGCATGACAGTGATCATAACAGACATGATGAACATATAAAGACAAGCAATATAGGTACGATGAGAGCTAGATATATGGGTGAATTGGCTCAGACATTGTTTAATTATGAAGATAGAGAAAATAAAAAAATCTTGACAGGATCTTTGGTATTGCAAGGTAGCGCAGCTGTATATGGTACAGGCGATACCCAATTTATAGGAAGAATCGGGCCGGTATTGCATTCTCAGTACAAATATTGGATGCAGGATTTAGGATTTTATTTATCAGCTTATCAGGATGGAACACCGTTGAGAGTGTATGATTCTTATCGTTACGGTCACGGCAGTGTTTATATAAGAGAAGCATTAAGATTATGCAAATATTTAACTGTTGCTTGGGCAGGAACTGCAAATGTTACCGGTGATGCGCCAAACGGTAAAGTTCTGCAAGAAAATGCTTTCATACTTTCAATAGGTCCGGATGATTTTAAAATAAATTTAGGATATGATTGGACTCGGCGTCAAACATATTTTTCATTTGTTATTGCCATGGATACAAAAGGTTCATCTTTGACTTTTGATAAAATGGTTATAAAAAATCCTGACAGATTATCAAAAAAAGAGGATGAAGAAGTCAAGTTAAAAGTTTTTGATAATGTAGAACCGCAAGCAGCTCCACAGCCTAAAAAAATGAAATATGCCGAAGTTATTGAAATCGAAGAGCCGGATAGGGAAAGTATACAATGAAACTTAAAGATTTGAAGCAAGAGTTGATATATTACGGCAAATTGGCAGGAGAAAAAAATTTTACACCCGGTTATTCCGGTAATTTTTCAGCCAGATATGGTGATAAAATTCTTATTACATCTTCAGGTTCTGCCAATGGATATTTGTCTGAGGATGAACTTGTTTTGATTGATTTTGAAGGAAATTTGGCGGAAGGCGACAAAAAACCATCATCGGAGAAAATGTTGCATGTCGAATTTTATAAGCAAAGACCGGATGTAAATTATATAATCCATGTTCACTCTCCATATTTAAGTACCTTTGCATGTTGTCATATTGCTTTGGATGAACCGATTATGGCTGAAAATGTTTTTTATTTCGGTCAAATACCTTTAGCAGAGTATGGGCTTCCGTCTTCAATTGATTTGGTTGAAAAAACTTCTAAATATTTTAAAGATTTTGATGCTGTGTTGATGGCAAATCACGGATTTATTGTTGGTGATAAAACAATAAAAGATGCATTTTTAAAATTAGAACTTGCAGAATCATATGCGCAAGTTGTTTTTAATACAAAAGTTATGGGTAATCCTGTTTTGTTTACAAAAGAGCAGGTAGAAGAAATAAATTCATTAAAAAGATAAAAGAGGAAAAACAATGTCACTAATGTTAGAAAATAAACAAGGATTGTTAGCCGGAGATGGAATATTGCCGGTGGAGATGGCTCGTCATGCAAAAGAAAACGGATTTGAGGTGGTCTGTGTTTCTTTAGCAAACGATAATTTAAAAGAACTAAAAAAATATTGTTCAAAAGTGTATTCTTGTCATCCGGGAGAATTAAATAAAATTGAAAAAATATTTGTAACAGAAGAAATAAAACAAGTTACTTTTTTAGGCAAAGTGCATAAAAGAGTTCTTTTGAAACTTCATAAATTTGATAAAAGAGCGATAGAGTTATTAAAAACAGTCAAAAGGTTAAATGATGATGAAGTTATGCTTTTGATTGTAAGGGAGTTTGAAAAACATAATATAACAGTTTTAGATCAGACAATTTTTATCAAAAACTTGATGATACCATCAGGTGTTTTGGGTAAACATAAACCTACAGAAGCTCAGATGGAGGATGTTAACTATGGCTTTTGGCTAGCAAAAGAAATGGGCAAAGTTGATGTAGGTCAGTCTGTTGTAATAAAAGATAAGATGGCAATGGCTGTTGAAGCTTTAGAAGGTACTGACAAATGTATAAGACGAGGCTCAAAAATGGCTCGAAAAAATGCTGTCGTTGTAAAAGTCGCAAAACCATCTCAAGATAAAAGGTTTGACATACCAGCTATCGGTCTGAGAACATTGCAGACAATGAAAAAATATAATGCAGCTTTGATTGCTGTAGAAGCTAATGAAACAATTATTGTAAATCAAGAAGAAGTTATAAAATATGCAGACAAGCATAATATAGTGATAATGGCGGTATGAAGAAACTTTTTATTATAACAGGTGAATATTCCGGTGATATACACGCATCGCATGTCGTAAAGGCTTTGCAAAATAAAACGTCTGATATTATAATAGAAGGCGTTGGCGGTGAAAATATGCAAAAAGCAGGCGTTAAACTTTTTGCTGATCATAGAAATATGGCATCTGTAGGAATTTCACCTTCTATAATTGTAAATCATATAAAACTTGGAAAAAGGATTGTTGATTATATAACAAAAGAATATAAACCGGATGCTGTTTTGTTAATTGATTATGGCGGTTTTAATTTGCGTGTTGCAAAGTTTGTTAAACAAGCAGGAATAAAAGTTTTATATTATATTCCTCCTCAAGTTTGGGCGAGTAGAAAAGGCCGGATAAATAAAATAAAAAAATATGTAGATGAAGTCTTGTGTATATTTCCGTTTGAAAAAGATTTGTATGAAAGTTATGGAATAAAAGTTCATTATTGCGGTCATCCTTTAGTTTCTCAGCTTCCTGAAAAAGCTGATAAAACTGTGTTTTTTGAAAAACACGGTTTGGATGTGAATAAAAAACTTGTTTCAATATTTCCCGGTTCAAGAGTTTTTGAATTAAAATACTTGATGAAGGTTTTTATTAAATCAGCAGAAAATTTACAAAAAAAGCATCCGGATTTGCAGTTTTGTATTTCGCATGCTCCTAATTTATCAGATAGTGTCTTTAATAAATTTTTAAAAAAATGTAATATTAAAGTTATAAAAGGTGAAAATCAGGCGTTGCTGAGTGTTTCCGATGCTTCGATTTTAGCATCAGGAACTGTGGCATTGGAAGCTTGTTTGTATCAAACCCCAATGATAATTGCATATAGAGGTCCTTGGCTGTTTTATTTTATATACTTGATGGTAAGGTGTATAAAACGCGTTTCGCTGCCTAATATTATTGCTGATAAGCTTATAGTTCCTGAGATAATTCAAGGAAATGTAAATGTGCAAAAAATTTCATACGAAATTGAACGAATACTTTATGATAATGTATATAGAGAAGATAATATTAAAGCTTTAGGCGGAGTAAAAACACAACTTTCTGATAAGATATCTTCTGATGAAGCTGCATCTGCTATAATAGATGCAATAAGAGATTAATATATCTTCATAAAAAGTAAATTTTTATATTATGTTTTTGTTTATATATATGTATGATTAATCAGGTAGTGCCAAATAGTGTTCAAAATCGGACATTTAGTGATTTTAACCAGCCCAAAAACGGGTGGTATTTAAGCACGTCAAAAGAAAAAGAGAGTCACAAGCTTGGTATGAAAATTGCCGCAGGCGCAATGTTTGCTGGTTTTGGTATTTTGGCGTTGATGAAAGGTGCGTTGCATAAAACCGCAAATAAGTATTTAGAAAAATTAAAGTTTAAATTAGAAGAAAAAGTTGCAAAAGGCGGAAGTCTAAAGAATTTTTACAGACAATCTGCAAAATATGTTTCATCTTTTGTTCAAAAATCGGAAAGCATAAATAATATTACATCGTTGAAGGATGTATTGTTCCAAAAATTTATGTTTGGTAAAAATGGTGAAAAGAGATTTACCAGAAAAATACATGAAACAATCACAAATGCTTTCAATAGAATTAGTCGTAATACGGTAAACAGTTCATATGCCAAAACCCACAAAAAATTTGCTAATTTGAATGAATATATGACTGCATTAAATTCAAAAATATTGCAAGAACATCCGGAATACGCAAAAGAAATTGCTGCAATAAATCGCAGAATTCTTAGAGTAAATTCAGGGCTGGAAAAAGGTTTTGGAATAAATGCCAGAAATCGTCGTCAAGAAAAACTGGAAAAAGTGACAGAAGGTCTGTTTGATCATTTTTGGAATTTGAGTTTTAGTGATACGAAAAACTTCAGATCAAAGAAAATGTGGCAAACATTTATTGCTGAAGATTATATGCTTCCATACAAAATGAAGACATCAAATGAGGTTGAATTATTACGTCAAGCGATTACTCATGATATATTAGACAGTTGCAAGGCTGCTGTAAAGGTTTTGGACAATGTTCAAAAGTCTGTTAACGCAAATGATGTTCAATCAAATGAAATTCTTGCGATTCTGAGAAATAACATTAGTAAATATAAAAAACTCTCTGGTGACAATGAAACATTGAAAAGAGTTACGTTAAATAAAGAAATTCTTGACAATTTGCAAAAATTATCAGAAACATTTAATAAAAATGCATCAAAATATAATTATTCTGAGGAAGCTGTTACCTCAATGTCAAATTATGTAAGAGAAGTAGAAGAGATAATTTCTAAAAATTCTAAAGGTGAACTTCAAGAAATTTTAACTGCTTATAAAAAGATATTGCCGAGAAAGGACTATTTAAGATTACGCAGACATGTTATGAAAGCTGTCAAATCTCTGGATAAATCGATAGAAATTGAAACTGTTCAGTATGTTGATAAGGCTCGAGATTTGAAATTAGGTTCGGCTCCGACTGATATTATTTCAATTATAGGTACTGTTGGAATTGTTGGCTGGTTCTTAGGTAAATCAAAAGATAAAGATCAAAGAATTTCATCATCATTAAGATATGGAATTCCTGCGATAGGTGCTATTGCTACGACATTATACGGAACAGCAAGACTTGTTTCCGGCGGAAAATCCATGGCATTAGGTCTAATTTCAGGAAAAATAATGAATATAATTGGTGAAAAAGTAGACGATACAAGAAAAAAATATTCTCTTGATGTATCATTACAAAACAAAACTATAATAAAACCTCAACCGGATACAGTATAGGAAAATATGTATTGTTTGGTAAAATCATATAAGAGGAGCTTATGGAAAAACATTCTATAAAATACAAGTTGGAACAGAGAGAAATAGATAATTTGTCAGAATTTGCAACAAAAAGCAGGTTCACAAAAGGACGTAAAAAGCCTGTAGAGCCTTGTGATATGCGAACTGAATTTCAAAGAGACAGGGATAGAATTTTGCATTCAAAAGCATTTAGAAGATTGAAACATAAAACTCAAGTTTTTTTATCTCCGTTTGATGATCATTTTAGAACTCGTTTGACACATACATTAGAAGTTTCTCAAATTGCAAGAAGTATAGCAAGAGCCTTGGATTTAAACGAAGATTTGGTAGAGGCAATATCATTAGGGCATGATTTGGGACATACACCATTCGGTCATTGCGGAGAAGGTGTTTTGAATGAGCTTGTGGAGGGCGGTTTTTATCATAACGTTCAAAGTGTAAGAGTTG
>CACYCU010000103.1 GCA_902772945.1 uncultured bacterium
AGGATCCGGTTCACAAGGTGTTTTTCCAAAGTAGCCTAAAAGCATCTTTGCATACCCCGGATTTGCCTGCTCCCAAGGATGTTCTGAGATTGCATTTAAAAAAGATTGTTGAGCATAGAACTGAGAAACCGGAGTTACGGATGTTGCAAAGCCGCCTCTTTCAACAACTTCCTTCATATTAGCAATAAGTTTCGGGAACTTATCTAACATGCCCATATCTTTTAATTGGTTAACCGTTGTAGCAGTAGCACCACCCGGAAGCGGAGCCTGAATCAAAATCGGGTTAACGGCAAGAGAAATCGGTGAAATCGGATAATCTTTCATACATTCTTTAAAGATTTCTTCAGTTTCCATAATTTTTTCAATATTTACACCCAAATCATAATCAGTACCTTTGAGAGCATGCCACATAGAGATAATATCAGGTTGACCGGTACCGCCAGATACAGGTTTCATAGCCAAATCAATTCCGTCAGCACCGCCATCAAGCGCTGCCAAATAAGCAGCCAAGCCTGTTCCTGCGGTTTCGTGAGAGTGGAATCTGATATGAGCATCAGAACCTAATATTTCTCTTGTACGTCTGACTGTTTCGTAAACTTTTCTTGGATTTGATGTACCTGAAGCATCTTTGAAAGCTAAGCTGTCAAATGGTATGCCTGCATCTAAGATGTTTCTTAATACTTTTTCATAGAAATCAGGATCATGTGCGCCTTCACAACCATATGGAAGTTCCATCATGGTTATTGTCACTTCATGTTGAAGACCATGCTTTTTTATACTGTTTGCTGAATCAATTAAATTATTAACATCATTTAATGCATCAAAGTTTCTGATAACGTTAACACCATGTTTCGCAAACATTTTTGCGTGCAAATCAATAACATCACGCGGTTGAGAGTTTAATCCGACAACATTAACTCCGCGAGCTAATGATTGCAATTTTACATCAGGTCCAACGGCCTGTCTGATTTTATCCATAGTTTCAAAAGCATTTTCATTACAGAAAAATATTGGAGCTTGAAATCTTGCACCGCCTGCAGTTTCAAAATGTTTTAAACCTGCACTTACCGCAGCTTGTAAAGCCGGAATAAAGTCATCTACAAGAACTTTTGCCCCGTAAATTGATTGGAAACCGTCTCTAAATGAGGTATCCATAACTTTAATAAGTTTTTTAGCCATATTTATTATCCTTTCATTATTTTCTAATCATTGCCGCCGCAAGAGCAAGTGCTATTGCTCCATCGTCGCCTGTCTTTTGCACTGCTTTTTTATCAGTACTCTCAACTGTGACCGGAAAAATTTTATTTAAATATCCGACAACAGCTGACATTATTCGCATAGCAAATATCATAGAGCATAGGAATGTAAGTACAAATCCCATTCCCATTGCAAGAAGGGTTAGTCCCTCCAATAGTTGTTCGTTCATAATATATCTCCCATTGTTAATACTAATTCATTTTTTTCTTTTTCCAGTACAAGTTCGCCGTTATTGTTTACGGTTTTCGCTATTCCTGATTTTTTATCGTTAAATACTTGTACAGAAATTTCTTCATTTAAAAAACAAGCTTTGTCCAGATAGTAATCTCTTATCATAGAAAAGCCGTTTTTTAGAAATTTATCATAATTATAGAAGAATTTGTCCAGTAATTTGCTTATAAATTCATCTTTATTAATTTTTTCGCGCCCTAATTCAATATTTAGGGCAGTAGCCTCTTTATCTTCAATTTTTGAAAGAGAATTTTTATCTGAATTTAAATTTATGCCTATACCGAGGGCAATTCCTTTTATTTCTGAGCCTTGAAGTACTGATTCTGATAAAATTCCTGCAATTTTCTTTTTGTCAACAAGAACATCATTAGGCCACTTGATAGAAGGATTTATTCCGTATTCTTCAAGTGTGTTACATAAGACCACTGATAAATATTGGGTAATGTTTGGGAAAACTTTTGAAAAGTTGTTTGAAGGTTTTAAAACTATGGTCATGAAAATATTGCCTCCTCCAAGATCAATCCATTTTCGATTAAATCTGCCTCTTCCGCTAGTTTGTCTGTTAGCGCAAACAACTGTCCTATCCTTTAGAGTTTTTATATTTTTTTTTGCATAAAGATTTGTAGAATCAACATCTTCAAGCCATAATAATGTATACATGTTCTCCCTCTAATCTATTTAATTGTAAAACAAAAATAAAAAATTTGCGAAAAATTTTTTATTGTTTAAAATTAAAACAAGGGGATATAATCATGGAGCATTGGATTTACAGTTTAAATTTATTTGGAAAAACCTTCACAGTAAATCTTGATACTATTTTTACTATGTGGTTTGCGATGCTTGTTTTAATTATATTCGCATTTTTTGCAACACGTAAATTATCAATAGTTCCGTCTAAACTTCAGGCCGCTTCTGAAGCTTTGATGAACTTTTTTTACGGAACTTTGGACACCATGATGCCAAGTAAAAACAGACAGCATGTTCCGTTTGTTGCATCATTGTTTTTGTTTATTTTGTTTGCAAACCTTATGGGACAATTACCGTTAAGAATAATTCATTTGAAATCGGGAGAACTTGCTTCTCCTACAAATGATATTAATGTAACGGCGTCATTGGCTATATTAGTTTTAATTTATTATATAACTGCAGGATTAATTGCTAAAAAATGGAAATTCTTTATCCATGAATTTAGTTTTCAAGGCATAATAATGTTTTTGGTAGAATTATTGGAAATGTTTACAAGACCATTGAGTTTGGCAATCCGTCTTTTTGCAAATATATTTGCCGGCGAGGTTTTAATTTCAATATGTCTTGGAATTTCTGCAAAATTTTTGCCGTTACCGGTTATGTTTTTTGAGTTAATAGTTGCCTTTATTCAGGCAACGGTTTTTATGATGCTGACGATAGCGTATGTTTCATCAGCGGCGAGTGTAGAGGAATAATAAGGAGAATAAAATTATGGTAGACACAGCAACAGTTACAGAATTTGCAAAATTGGGTGCAGGTATTGCAATCGGTTTTGGTGCGGTTGGTGCCGGCTTAGGTATTGGTGTTGCAACAAAAGGACTTATGGATGCGGTATCACGTCAGCCGGAAGTTGCAGGTAAAGCTTTTGGATTTTTCCTGTTAGGTGCAGCTTTAGCAGAAGCTTGTGCTTTGTATGGATTTGTTATTGCAGCAAAATTGGTAGGTTTATTCTAAATTATGGAATTTAATGCAACATTTTTAGTTACAGCATTTAGTTTTATCGTATTTACGCTTATAATGAATTTCATTTTTTATAAGCCGATTGGAAAAATTATCAAGAAAAGACAAGATTTTATTGATAATACGATTGATGATGCAAAAAATTCAAATGCAGAGGCTGAAAAGATTTTGCATGAAAGAGATTCAAGATTTGAAGAAGCTTTACAAATTTCTAAAAAATACATTTTCGATAAGACAAGTCAAGCAAATGAAATTGCGTTATCTTCCTTAAAAAAGGCGAAAGATGATGCAATAATAAAGATAA
>CACYCU010000104.1 GCA_902772945.1 uncultured bacterium
TTCATATATCCCTCTCTTTAAATTTATCATACTACAAATTATTATAAAAATAACTAATCTATCGTCTAAAAACTTTTTTAATTAATGGAATGGATGCTGCAGCTGCAATAATTCCAAAAATAATCTTAACAGAGAGCGGTGTCTTTTTTTCTTTTATATTTTTACTTCTTTTTACTCCTTGGTAAATATCTTGATTTAAGCGGCAAAATTCTTGTGTAGCTTTCACATCTGAATATAAAATTGGTCTGTAATGGTCATTCGGCGGAACAATAACCCCCATATTCAGCGGCTGATTTTTCATATTAGAGTTTACACAATTCACACTTTCCATAACAACAATAAAACAAAACATAATTTAAAATTGCCTTAATATATAGTTTTATTAAGTATTGACAAAAGTTTGTTAACAAATAAAATAGATTAAACAGGGGTAAGTAAAGGAGAAAAATATGGAAAAATATGTATGTACAGTATGCGGATATGTTTATGATCCGGAAGAAAATGGCGGAGTAAAATTTGAAGACTTAGCAGATGATTATGTATGTCCTCTTTGCGGAGTCGGTAAAGACCTATTCCAAGAACAATAAGGAGAGAAATTATGCCGGAATTAAAAGGAACTAAAACAGAACAAAATTTATTGACAGCATTTGCAGGTGAATCTCAAGCTCGTAATAAATATACTTATTATTCATCTCAAGCTAAAAAAGAAGGGTTTGTTCAAATAAGTAAAATTTTTGAAGAAACAGCAAATAATGAAAAAGAACATGCAAAATTGTGGTTTAAAGCTCTAAATAATGGTAAATTGCCTGAAACTGCAAAAAATCTTGAAGATGCAGCAGGCGGAGAAAACTACGAATGGACAGATATGTATGCTCAGTTTGCAAAAGAAGCAAAAGAAGAGGGCTTTGAAGATTTAGCAAAACAGTTTGAAATGGTTGGTCAAATTGAAAAAGCTCATGAAGAAAGATATAAAAAACTTCTTCAAAACTTAAAAACGAACGAAGTATTTATAAAAAAAGATGTAGTAATTTGGGAATGTGCAAATTGCGGTCACATTCATGTCGGAGAAAAGGCTCCGGAAGTTTGCCCGGTTTGTAATCACCCGCAAGCTTACTTTTTTATAAAAGCCGAAAATTATTAAAAAAAAGAAGATTCTTTGGTAACGAAGAATCTTTTTTGTTATAGGAGAAAATAATGAAATTTCAAGAAATTAGGAATAATATATATTATTGCGGATTAAATGATGTACATAGAAAAATATTTGATGAATTAATACCCTTGGAACATGGTACTAGTTATAATTCTTATTTAATAAAGGGTTCTGAAAAAATAGCGATTATTGATACAATGTATCCGCCGTTTACTGAAGAATATCTGAAAAATTTGGAAGAAAACGGGATTGCAAAAATTGATTACATTATTGAAAACCATGGAGAACAGGATCATTCAGGTTCTATCCCTGCGTTATTGAAAAAATATCCGGAGGCTATAGTTGTTACAAATTCAAAAGTAGCTGAGAACATAAAATCAATGTTGTTAGTGCCAGATGAAAAAATTAAAGTTATAGAAAATAATGAAGAAATTTCATTAGGTGACAAAACTCTAAGATTTTTGATTTCTCCGGGTGTTCATTGGCCTGATACAATGTTTACGTATATTGTTGAGGATAATGTAATTTCAACTTGCGATTTTTTAGGTGCACATTATACGTTTGATGATGTATTTGCAATTCCGTCAGAAGAACTTGAACATAGTGCAAAAAGATATTATGCGGAAATAATGATGCCTTTTAGAGTAATGTGTAAAAAATATACGCAAATGTTAAAAGACATGAAAGTTGATATGATTTTACCAAGTCATGGACCGGTCTATAAAGAACCAAATTATATATTGGATTTGTATTCAAATTGGACATCGGATTCGCCTGAAAATCTCGTCGTACTTCCATATGTATCTATGTATGAAAGTACCAAGTCTATGATTGACTATATGGCAGAAAAATTGGGAGCAAAAGGAATAAAAACATATAAGCATGATGTTGTTGATGATGACTTAGGTGAACTTGCAATGCGATTAGTTGATGCTGCAACAATAGTATTGGGTACATCAATGGTTCTTGCAGGTCCTCATCCTGCATCTGTAAATTTGGCTTACATAACATCTGTTCTAAAACCAAAGGCAAAATTTGCTGCATTAGTCGGCTCATATGGCTGGGGTGGAAAATTGTTTGATTTGATATCACAGATATTAAACCCTTTAAGATTGGATATTGTATCTGAACCGCTTTTAGTAAAAGGGAAACCAAAAGCTGAAGATTTTGCAAAGTTAGATGAAATTGTAAATGCAATATCCGAAAAGCATAATAGCTTGTTTAAATAATCTTAATAAATTGTTTAAATTTGGCAATTCTATAAATTTTATTGTTTTTAAATTAACATAGGTAAATTGGAGGCAATACATGATAAGACCAATATTTTTTGGAAATGCAGAACAACCGGGAGCATTGTCCAATGTTTCCGTAACAAAACAACCGGAACAACAAGTTCCGAAAGAACAACCGGATACATTCACACCATCCGCAAAAACTGAGGAAGCTAATCCTCAACCGGATCCGAATGATAAATTCGAAAAAAGTGAAGAAAAATCAGATGAAAAATAAAGAGCCTCAGAAATGAGGCTCTTTTTACTATGCTTTTGCAAAAGATTCCGAATTCCTTGATTCAATTTCTTTAACAATTTTGTCAATAAATTCGTCTATCTTAAAGGTTCCAACCTGTCCAATACCTCTTGCACGAACTGCAACAGTGCCGGATTCTGCTTCTTTGTCTCCAACAACACAGACATATGGAATTTTCTTGTCTTGAAGACTTTCTCTAATCTTGTAATTCATAGATTCTGACCTGTCATCAAGGTTAACTCTCAAACCTGCATCTCTCATTTTTTTGTAAACCTGTTCCGCAAAATCAATATGCTTTTCATTCGAAATAGGAACGATTGCAACTTGTGTAGGAGCAAGCCAAGTTGGAAATGCGCCTGCATAATGTTCAATCAAAATTCCGTGAAATCTTTCCATAGAACCGAAGATTACGCGGTGAAGCATTAGAGGAGTCTTTAATTGACCGTCTTTGTCTTGGTATTTGATGTCAAATCTTGCAGGAAGATTAAAATCTAACTGGATTGTTGCACACTGCCATGTTCTTCCGATAGCATCTTTGATTTTAAAGTCGATTTTCGGACCGTAAAAAGCACCGTCACCTTCGTTAATATCGTACTTCATACCTCGACGTTCCATAGCTTCTTTCAAGCCCGCTTCAGCTTTATCCCAATTTTCGATTTCACCGACAAAGCTTTCAGGTCTTGTTGACAATTCTACTTCAAATTCCATATTAAAGATTTTCATAGTGTCTGCAACAAAATCAATAACTCCGTTGATTTCATCAACAAGTTGTTCCGGAGTACAGAAGATATGCGCATCGTCTTGAGTAAAGCCTTGAACACGAGTTAAGCCTGAAAGGGCACCAGATTTTTCTTTACGATAAACAGTGCCGAGTTCAGCCATTCTTAAAGGTAGTGAGCGGTATGAATGTCTGTTTGATTGGTAAATTAAAATGTGGAACGGACAATTCATTGGTTTTATAACGTATTGGTCGTCTGAATCTTCATCTTTCTGGACAAAAAACATATTTTCTTTGTAGTGATCCATGTGTCCGGAGATTTCCCATAGCTTTGATTTAGCGATTTGGGGCGTAAACACTATTTGATAACCTCTTTTTCTGTGTTCAGATCTCCAATAATTTTCGATTTGTTCTCTGACTACGCCTAAATTTGGGTGCCACAATACAAGTCCACCGCCCATTTCATCTCTTGTAGAGAAAAGATCGAGTTTTGCTCCGATTTTTCTGTGGTCGCGTTTTTCTGCTTCTTCTATAAAATGAAGGTAATCAGCTAATTCTTCTTTTGACCAAAAAGCTGTAGCATAAATTCTTTGAAGCATTTTATTTTTTGCATTACCTCTCCAGTATGCACCTGCAACCTTCAATAATTTGAATGCATTAGCTTTAATATATGACGTGTTTGGAAGATGCGGACCTGCGCATAAATCATTAAATAAAACATTCCCGTCTTTGTCTTTGGTCAAATATAGAGTTGGGTTGTCATTTTTATGTTCTTCCAATAGTTCTGCTTTGTAGATTTCGCCTTGTGATTTAAAATCTGCGATTTGTGCTTCTACATCAGGAATGACATATTTTTCAAATGAAAGATTCTGTTTTACAATATTTTTCATTTCATCTTCGATTTTAATTAAATCGTCTTCAGTAAAAGCATGTCCGTCTGTTAAATCAAAGTCATAATAAAAACCGTTATCAACAGCCGGTCCTATTGCAAGCTTTGCTGACGGAAATAATTTTTGTACGGCCTGTGCCATAATGTGTGATGTTGAGTGTCTGAGTACTCTCAAAGTTTCTTCATTCTTTTCCATATTATCCTTTCTATCTCAATCGAAAACCCTCGAAAGAGAATTCCTGTGAGGTGGATCCCTCCAACGTACAATAAACTTATACTACTAAAATAACTTTTATACAAGTATTAGTGACGTAACAAAAATTTACACAGATTTTGCCCAATGGTGTATTTTGTTGTAGAATTTTTATTATTAATTGAAAGAGGTTTATTTATGAATACTGCAATATTAGTAGGAAGAGTTGGCAGAGATGCTGAAATAAGATATTTTGAATCAGGTAAGGTAAAGGCTAACTTTTCTGTTGCTGTAAACAGATGGGATGCAAAAACAAAATCTGAAATTGCCGATTGGTTTAATATCGATGTATGGGATAAATTAGCAGAATTTGCAGGCGAATATGTAAAAAAGGGTTCTCAACTTGTTGTTGAGGGTAGAATTGCCCAAAATAAATGGACAGATAAGGCAACCGGCAATGATAGAGAAAGCTTTCTTATTATTGCAAATAATATTAGACTTTTAGGTTCGAAAAGAGACTTAGAACAAATATGATAATTAATTCAAATATAATCGGTATTATTGCGGATGATTTAACGGGTGCAAATGATACTGCTTTGCAGTTTCACAATAATGGTGCTAATACTCAGATATTGTTATCTGAAAAAATTGAGCCTTTTAATGTAAAAGGGACTCAAACTTGGGCAATATCAACTGAGTCCCGAAATATAGAATCTGACTTGGCTTTTGACAAAGTTGTAAAAACAACTCAAATGTTTATAGATAAAATTAATCCGGATTTTTTGTATAAGAAAATTGATTCAACAATCAGAGGAAATATTGCAGTTGAAGTGCTGGCAATATTGTCAGTTTCTGATTACATTGCTTCAATAATAGTTCCGGCATTTCCATCCGAAATGCGAACTACAGTCGGCGGATATCATATGTTAAAGGGAATTCCTATCGAAAGGACAGAGATGGCAATAGATCCGCATTCTCCAATATGCGAGTCACATGTTCCTACTCTGTTAAAATCTCAATTAGCTGATGAATATAAGGATTTGGTTGGACAAATTGAGCTAAAAACAGTTATGAAAGGTGCAGGTCCTATTCTTCAAAAAATTAATGAATTGGTGAGCGAAGGGAAAAAACTTATAGTTTCTGATGCTGTTTCAACCGTTGATATTGAGCAAATTGCGCTTGCTATAAAAAAATCTGACAGTAAATTGTTGCCTGTAGGAACTGCTTCTTTTGCACAGGCTTTGAGTTCTTTTTGGTTATCTGAAGCTGAAAATGAACATATAACCAATGTTATTCCTAATTTGCCAAAGTTCATAGTTTCAGGTAGCGCAACTCAAATTACTGCAAACCAAATAGAAAAACTTGAGAATAGTGATGAAGATATATTATCAATAAGTTTTGATTTAAAGACTGTACTTGAAGGTGTAAAAGATGAACTCGTTGACAGAATAGTTTCAAATCTTGAACACAATACGAATGTTATGGTTCATACATCAAAGCTAATAAAGGATTTTGATGGTTTTTCAGATGATTCTTTGAATGCAGAATTGACAAAGTCTAATCTCGCTGATGTAATTACTGATTTTTTAGCAGAGTTGACAAAGCGGGTTTTAGAGAAGAAAGATGCAATTTTAATTACACTTGGGGGCGAAACATCTTATAAATGTTGTAAAGCTATTGATGCATATCAATTGCAGCTTGTTGATGAAGTAGCACCTGCAATAGCTTTAAGTCTTGATCATAAGGCTCAATGGATAGTTACAAAATCAGGCAATCTTGGCGGTTCAAATACACTAATTGATATATTAAAATATTTTGATTCTCATGGATAAAATAGTTATAACAACAGGCGACCCGAACGGTATAGGCGCTGAAATTACAATAAAAGCTCTCAATAGGTTGAATTTACCTGCTGAGAATTTTGCTATAATTTCAAATAAAAAAATATTGGATTTTTATGGCAAATTAGATAAGGATTATGAAATTATAGAGATCCCATATGAAGCCGATATTATTCCGGGCGAAATTTCAAAAGAGGCCGGTGAATTCTCTTTTCAGTCGGTCAAGCTTGCGTGTGACTTAAAGCCAAAAGCTATTGTGACAGCGCCTGTAGCTAAAAATGCAATGCATCTTGCAGGTCACAATTTTAACGGACAAACTGAAATTCTTCAGAAGTATTTAGCACGTGATAATCAGCTTGCGGAAATGCTGTTTGTAGCAGGGAATTTCAGAGTATTGCTTTTAACTCGTCATGTTCCGTTGAAAGAAATTCAATTATCAAAAGAAAAAAAAAAAAAAAAAATAACAA
>CACYCU010000105.1 GCA_902772945.1 uncultured bacterium
AATATAAAAACACCGCAAAAAATTGAATCCTCTAAAAGTCTCAATTTTGGAGTTCCTACAGCTAAAAAAACACTAAGATACACAGATGCAGAATATGTAATTGCACCATACAGAATCAGCACTTCTTCAAAAGTCGGAAATTTCACTCTAGGTGCTCAGTTTAATACCGAAGTTGATAATATAGCAATGCTTGAAACAGAAACCGGATTATTTACAAAATATGAAAAAAACAGATTTGCCCTTAGTTCTTCTGTTACCAAATCTCTTAATACAACATATTATCAGGATTATAATACTTTTTCTCTCGCACCAGAGATTAAACTCAATAACTATATGTCCCTAAAAAACGTATTCAGCGCAGATGTTACAAGGAATAAAAGATCTTCAAAGCTTATATTTTCATTTAACCCGTTTGGGAAAAAAGATAATGACAGAATGTTTTTTGAATTTGGTGCAAAAGAAACATACAACGCAGATACAGACACTACATCAACTCAATTCACTTTTTCAACACAACTAAAACTGTAATAAAAATTAAATAACTTGTTTTAATAAATAATTTTGTCTATAATTTTATCAAGAGGTTTGAATGTCCGAAGAACATATACAGGAAGAAATTACAGAAAAAAAATCTAAAACGGGGTTTTATTATTCATTTTTAACCGTTGTTCTTTTGTTTTGCCTTATTCAAATCGGATTTGGTGCAATATTGAATATTTCAAAAACTGTTGCATATCGAACTAAAATTGCAACTTTAACAAAAATTCGAGATTCCGCCGAAGCAAGAAACCAGGATCTTAAACAAGATATAAAATCGTTTTCTTCAATGTCAAGTTTAGAAGGTATTGCCAGAAATAATCTTAAGATGGCAGGAGAAGATGAAGTTTTAATTCTTATTAATCAACCTCAGAATAGCAACCTAAAAACAAAAAAAACAAAAAAGAAAAACAAAAAAAATCATGCAAGAAACAATTGAAATCGTAAAACAAGCATTCGAATTAAAATCTCAAAAGTGTTATAAACAAGCCATCGAATTGCTTTATAAAGCTTTAGAGGAGGAAACTGATAATATTGAAGTTCTGTATCAGCTTGGAGAACTCTATTTTCTGCTTAACAATTTTCAAAGGGCAGCACATTATTTGGAAAAAGTTTTGAACATAAATAATCAGCACATAGATGCTCTCAAATTAACAGAAAAAATATACATTTACGCAAATGATTTAGAAAAAGCATTTCTTACTGCAGAAAAAATATACAATCTTCAAAATGATAAAAATAACTTAATTAATTTAATCAAAATTTCATCACAAAAAGGCGACCTTGAAAAAATTAGTGAATATGAAAATCAAGAACTTAAAGATGATGACATAATTTTTGCTATTGCAAAAGCTTATTATGACAATAAAAATTCAAAAAAATCAGAACATTTATTAGAAAAAGCTTTGGAATTAAACCCTAATAACGAAGATGCACTGGTTCTTTTGGGTAAATTATATTTTGACAAAAATGATTTTGAAAAGTCAAAAAATATATTTATATCATTCTCAAATACTACAAATAATCCTGAAATACTTAATTATTTGGGGATTTTTGCTCTCGAAGAATTGAATTTTGTTGATGCAATTAAAAGTTTTTCAAAAGCTGCAAACATTGATAAGAAAAATTCAAAATACCATTATAATTTAGCAAATGCATATTTTTATAATGGCTGGATAAAAGAAGCTGTTTCTTCATACATGCAAGCTATACTTCTTGAGCCTGACAATTTGGGATACAGATATTCAATTGCATATTTGTATTATGAACAAAAAGATTATGACAAAACTCAAAAAGAAATTGATTACATTTTAGAACAAGATCCAAACTATGGTTCCGCACATGTTCTCAATGCATTATTAAAATTTGAAAATAAAGATTATTTAGGTGCAAAAATAGAACTTGAAACAAATTTAAAGAACAATTTTAATGATAATTTTACATTATTTTCACTTGCAAAAGTATATACTGAATTATCAATGTTTGAGAAAGCTGAAGATTGCATAAAAAAAGTTATAGGCAACAACCCATCAAGTCATAACTACAGATGTTTTCTTGCAGATATTTACACAACCGAAAAAAAATACGATGAGGCAATTCAAATAATTGAAAATATAATTTCAGAAAATGAAAACTTTATTGAAGCCTATATTATAGGAGCAAAAGCAGCTTTTAATAAAAAAGACTTAGATAAAACCAAAGAGTTTGCACAAAATGCAATATCACTTGATATCAATTATGCAAAAGGTTATTACTATCTTGCAATGGTAAGATTTGAAGAAAAAGATTTTGATGAAGCCGTAGAATGTATGAAAAGAGCTATTATTTATGATATAGAAAATCCTATTTATTACGCTAAAATGAGCGAAATATATGAAGCAAAAGAAGATTTTAAAACCGCTCTTGAATATATAAAAGAAGCTGAAAATATCACAGGCACAACAGAATACCGGATTCAATACAAAAAATTAGCAGCACTTAACAGAAAATAATATTTGACGAAAAAAAAAAGATAATTATAATATTAGTATTGCTACATTCGTAATAGGAGAAGAGAACAGTGGATAGTAAACAATTTAAGAAGATTTTGTTCGTAACATTACTGATATTCACACTACCTGCACAAGCGGCTAAAAAAAATGACGACTTGATTGAAATGCCTAAAAATTATCCGGCAAAATACACATCTCAATACGTCAAACAAATAACACCACTATACAAATCCACCGGGAAAGAAGAAATTGTATATGTAGCTCTTGATATGCTAAAAGGAACAAACGGAGAATTTTCAAGAAACGCAATTTTGGGGAATAATTTATCAGGCAAACCTGTAAAAATTGAATTTAAAGATTTGGGAACAATTAATCCTGATTATGAAAAGTTTGATGCACTTGGCTGGAAAAAGAATAAACAACTATATATTTATATAAACCCACGACACAAAGATGCTCCCCCGGGGGCATTAGCAGCTTTGCTATCCCATGAGGCACTGCATCAGGACGAATACAATTCACTTGCAGAAGAAACCTATGCTTGGACAATGGAAGCCGCCGTTTGGTACGAGATAAGAAAATTATATCCGGAAAGCAACGAAGAAATCCATCCGCTTGTTGTGAGAGAAAATACTCTGAGAAAACTTTTTATAAGAGGAAACTACTCTGATAAATACATAAAAAAGACTGTATATTCCAACGAAGGATACAAAAATCTTCCATCTACATCGCCGGGTTTTGAAGATTTATAAAATAATCTGTTTACCTACCAAAAAAGTATATTGATTATAAAAACTCCTTGATGTTAAATATTCGTATGAAGAAAAGTCAAGTTTTTGTTTTTATTTTTTTAATTATTGCGCTAATAACCTTGAACAAAGTTTTCTTGGACAGTAGCAATATTGAAATTTCTGATTCCGATGAAATGATTGACTATACGCATCTTTCATCACAAAAACTTTTTGACACAACTTGGAAAATCATCAGAGATAACTATTATGATCCGGAATTAAACAGCCAAAATTGGTACAGATGGCGTGATCATTATCATGGAAAAATAAAAACAGATGAAGATGCCAAAGTAGCTATCGACACAATGCTCGCAAGCCTCGATGATCCTTACTCCAGATTTATGAGCAAAGAAGATTATGCGGAACAAAATAACTCAATTAATTCAAAAATAACAGGTATAGGAGTTAACATATCCTCAATTGCCGGTAAAATTCATATTGTAAACGTCATGGAAGGAACGCCCGCACAATTTGCTAACCTGCTTTCAGACGATATTATATTGTCAGTTGACGGAAAAGATGTAAACGGACTGTCACTGTCTGAAGTTGCAAAATTGGTAAGGGGACCGGAAAACAGTTTTGTTAATATTACAGTTCTAAGAAATAATGACAAGCTAACCAAAAGAGTTATGCGTAAAGAAATAAAAATTAAAACAGTAAAAGGATCAGTCCTTGACAAAAATATAGGATATATCCAAATTACAAGTTTTATCGGTTCAACAACTCCGAACGAATTTTTAGAAGCATTTGAAAAAACAAAAAATACCGAAGGCTTAATTCTTGACCTTAGGGGAAATACCGGCGGTTTGCTTCCAAATGCCGTATTTATAGCCAACCTATTTATACCTAAAGGTAATATTGTAAGTATCGTAGGAAGAAACGGTTATAAATATGACATTAACGCTCAAGATACAGAATTCGTAATCAACAAACCAACTATAGTTCTCGTTGACGGCAGTTCTGCAAGCGCAAGTGAAATATTATCAGGCGCATTAAAAGATTATAACAAAGCCAAACTTTTGGGTACAAAAACTTTTGGCAAAGGAATGGTACAAAAAATCATTCCAATGCCTAATGAAACAGGATTAAATATAACAATTGCTAAATATCTTACACCTAAAGGAACAGATATTAATAAAATTGGAATAACACCGGATATACAAGTAGAATTCAGCTTAAAAGATGTAAAAAACAATAATGATGCCCAATTACAAGCTGCTAAAAACGCTCTTTCAAAAATGATTGTCAGTAAAAACTAATTTTTAAAGATATTTTCATCTTTTAAGTCATCTTTTTTGACCAGAAGTCCGCATTTTGAACATGCCAGAGTTTCACCGGAACTATCAATCGGTAAAAAAATATGCTCGCAATCAACTTCAGAAATTTCATCTCTGGCAAACGGATCATATTTCTTTTTTGACTCATATTTTTTATTAGGATTTATCCATTTTACAATAAGTTCAATTAAATACATATTACAAATTAAAAGACTCCGGCAGTAATTCTTCTATTGTGTATATTTTTATTCCCTCTTCACCCTTTACTATTATATCAAGCCCGTTATCGCTCTTAAACTCATTCATAACCTGCCTGCAAGCACCGCACGGAGTACAATTCAGCATATTAGGCGAAAAGATTGCAACTGCATTTATTTTTCTTTCTCCGTTTGCTATCGCTGTACCTATAGCGTTTCTTTCTGCACATATTGCCATTCCAAAACTTGAGTTTTCAAAATTGCAGCCGGTATAAACGTTTCCGCTATCAGCCAAAACACAAGCTCCTACAGAAAATTTTGAATAAGGGGCATATGCCTGTTTTGAAGCTTCCTCTGCTAATTTTATCATTTCTTCGTAATTCATATTTTCAATTTATACTTTTTTTTTATCTTTGAAATCAATTAATTATATGAGATTGTGCTATAATAAAATTATGAAAAATTTATTTAAATTATTTTTAATATTCTCTATGCTATTTTCAATCGCACAGGCAATAAGTTTTGATGTACTTGTTTTGCCTGCCGATATATTGGAAACTAAAGAAAATTATTACAGTTTCGATGAAGTTTCTGAAATAATATCAAATGACATTATAAACGAATTCAACAATTCTAAAGGAAAAATAAAATCCCCTGATATATATTCAGTAAGAGCTCAACTTAATCAAAATCCTCAACTAAAACAACAAACACAAATAGCTCTTTCAAAATACAAATATAGTAACAGTATAGATTACAATACATTTAAAGCATTAGGAAACGCTTTCAATTGTAAATCGGTTCTTATTGTTTCATCCTCCGCACTAACCAACAAGAACTCATTAAAGCGCAGTGTGTGGGAAGTTTTGGAAATATCAACCGCATTTGATACTACATACCCTTATCGTTTGGAAACATCCGTTGTTCTTCTGGATACAGTTAACAATATTGTAATGTGGAGTAACAATTACTCAACCAAATTGGGTGCTAATGACAATATATTTGCTGCAAAGAACTTTGCACAAGCTAACGGAGAATACGAAAAGATTAAGCTCTATTCAAAATCTGTCGTATCCCCTTCAGCATCACAAAATATTATGTTAAGATTTTTCCCAAAATCTATCAAACCTGTTGAAACAAAAGTTGAAGATACAGGTGGAGCTTTGAGATATGATACAAGAACTCTCCCGCAGAGAATAATTGATCATTCAAAAGATGTTCCTTACACGGGAGATTACGACATCTAAGGAACTGCAATGTCGTTTCTTCTATCAAAATTGTTGTTCATTTTTTCAATACTTTTTTGGAAATCATGCTTTACGTTATTTCTCATATTTTCTTGATGTCGATTTTGATTTGGATCAAATTTCACGTTATCAGATTTTCCTGTCTCTCTTTTAATAAGAGGTCTTATCTCAATTTGCGAAGGGGTTCTGGATGTTGCAACACTATTTAATTCTGAAATTAAATTTTTAGCATCCATAAACGCAAAAAACAAAATTGTTAAAATTGAAAGTAATATAAAAATTTTCTTCATAATTTCACCTGACAATATTTTAAACAATTACGCCTAAAAATTAATTATACCCGGCGGTAATATTTAAGAACTTGCAATAAAGTATTTGAAATGATAAAATATTTTTGAAAGAAGGGGAATAATATGGCAAGATTAATAAGACCGACATGGGCTGTAAGATGTGTACAATCCGGTTGCAAAACATTATTTGAAGTAGCACAACTTGAAGATGGTAAACAGCAAGAAGTTGTATGCCCAAATTGCGGTGAACACTACGTTTATCCTATCTATGATGACAACGAAGAAAAATAATATTTGT
>CACYCU010000106.1 GCA_902772945.1 uncultured bacterium
CAACTGTACCTGTAAATTTGTTTTGTGATTCCGAAAATATTTTTCCTATAAAAAATCCTGCTTCTAAAAATGCATTTCTTATTTGCGCTGAGTTTGAATAAGTAAGAATCATTCCATCTTCATTTAAATGGCTGTATAATTCTTTAAAAAAGTCGATTGTCCACAAACAAGGACATTTTGCGGGCGTAAATGCATCTAAAAACATATAGTCATACAAATTTGCATCCTCTTTAATAATCACCCTTGCATCATCAAAATCATACTTAAAACAGAAATCTACATTTTTAAGCACATTAAGAGCCTTTTTATGGCTCGCAGATATATACTTATAATATATATTATGTAAGAACAGGTTTGATCGTCTTAAAAGGGTATATTTGCACCCCTTGTTTTTATAAAATTCAAATAAACGAATAATAGAGCTGTCAAAAAATTTGCTATATTTTTTTGATTTTGTTAGTTCGATATTCTCACCTTTTATCAATTTTTTTAGCGAATTTAATAAAATTATATTTGTTTCTTTTTCTAATTTATATTTTGATACATAATTTTTATTTAAAAGTTTTTCTATTCTTTTTTTGTTAAATGTATTTTTATTATTATCAAAAAAACTTTTTTTGTTTTTAAAAAATGGTGATAAAAGAATTAAATTTTTATCTTTGTCTATTGCATGAATAAAAATTTTATATTTTTTGTTATTGGCATGTATCTTATCGTTACTTATAATATTATCAGAACCTATCGGGTAGTTATAGATATTTTTTATAAAATTATTTATGAAACTTTTTGAGTTATATCCAATTCCAAAACAGATATCTAAAATTTTTATTTCATTTTTGTTTTTAAAATAATTTTCAAAATCCGCAGGTAAGATAAATTTTTCATAAGCTTCGGTTAATGCTCCGTATGTTGAATGATAGATATCATCAACTTCGGGAGAGTATAGGCCTACAGAGCCGTCGTTTGTAAAGTATGGATAAAATTCGTACATATAGCGTCAAATATATACTATTACATGTGTGTATAACGGTTCAAATTGTTCATATATCTTTATTTTTGATATTTTGCTTGTTTTTGCTATAATAAACTTGAACTTTGAAAGGAAGATATGAAAATAAGTGTAAAAGTTCCGGCTACTACAGCCAATATTGGCCCCGGTTTTGATTGTTTAGGGATGGCTTTGCCTATATATAACACAATTACAATTGAGGAGACTGTTTTACCGGGTACCGGAATCGAAATAAATGTTATAAATGACGAGAATGTCACAAATGATTTGATTTTGGAGCATGTTCCTCAAGATGAAAACAGCATAATATATAAGGCTGTAGAACTTTTGTATAACTCAATAGGCCAAACTCCGAGTGAGTTAAAAATAACCGTTCAGTCTCAAATTCCAATTGCAAGGGGTTTAGGCAGCAGTGCATCCGTAATTGTCGGAGGTCTGCTTGCGGCAAATGAATTACTGGGAAAACCTGCAGATGAAGTGGCATTGTTATCTATTGCAACTGAAGTCGAGGGACATCCGGACAATGTTACTCCTGCTATCGTTGGCGGTTTGGTTTTAACTTCTCAGGAAGATGACGGCAGAATAGTTTATACAAAACTTGATTGGCCTGAAGAATGGGCTATAACTGTTTGTATTCCTGATTATGAATTGTCTACCGATATCTCAAGATCAGTATTACCTAAGGAAGTTCCTATGCCGGATGCTGTTTTTAATGCAAAGCGCTTGGGTATGTTTGTTCAAGCCGTAAATAAAAAGGATGAAATTCTTATGAGGCTTGCATTACAAGATAAACTTCATCAACCTTACAGAATGAAGTTAGTTCCGGGATTAGATAAAATTATTGAAAATTTAAAACACGAAGAAGATGTTTTAGGCTGTGTATTAAGCGGTGCAGGTCCATCTATATTAGTTATATCACGTAAAAACAATTTAGATAAAATCAGGTCAATTGTAAAAGAGACCTGGGAAGATTTGAATGTAAAAGTTGATATAAAAACTTTACCGGTAGAACCTTTAGGCGCTATGGTCATAAATGACGAAAAAAACAGCTAGAAATTTCATGAGATTATTCGGCTAAAACCCAAGAATGTATTTAGCGTGCACATAATAAAAGAGGCTCGATTGAGCCTCTTGTTATATTCCTTATCCCTTTTATGCCTGAGCTGTGTATTCTGGAACAATGCTCTTAGCATCCGCTTTTTCTTCTTGTTTGTATGCTTCGTATTCTTGTTGAGCAATTTGTAACCTAGATTTTAAATTATCATTTTCTATTTGCAACGAATCTTCTAAATCTTTTAATGCTTGTAAATCAGCTTGCTTTTGCATTTCAAACATATTTTGCCACATTGATTGTGCTTGTGAATATTGCATTTGGACCATTTGGGCAAACATTGCGTATTGATTCATATCCATACCTGTTGCCCCCATCATCATAGGATTCATCATGCCTACTTGCATACCCGGGTTCATTCCCATATAACCAAAGATGGCAGCCTGCATTTGAGCTTGCATTTGCGACTTCATGTTGCGCTCTTGCGCTTCATACATCTTGGTTTTATCACCTATTTCTCTTGTAACTTGGCGCAGGCGACTCTGGATGCCTATCATCTGAAACTGAATGTCTCTGACAAGCTTCCCGGTCATCAATTTACCGTATGCGCCCATTAAGAAACCCATGTCTGTATCCTTTGTGTTTTGTCCTCGTAACTATATAAAGTATATTATTGTTAAATAATTGCCTTTTTTTAAAAAAAATGTTAAGATTTTGTAACATTTGTAAAGAATATTTTACAATTCAAAAGCAAAAAATTGCTCATATTGCGCAATATAGCTATTTTATAAAATAATTAATTTATGATAAAATAGTTTTTAATGAATGAACAATATTTATATAAATCAATAAATAATATAAATAATGATTATGTTGTTTGGATGGGATTCCCGGGAAAATACTCTTTTTCCTTGTCATCTTTAGGCTTTTTGTGGATGTTTAAGGTCTTGGATGAATGTGAAGAAGTAAATACCGAAAGAATTTGTTCTGATACAATATCCACAAAATACATGGTCAAAAATGTTAATGCTTTTGGCTTTTCTTTCTCATTTGATTTTGATTTTTTAGAAATATTTAAAATTTTAGAAAAATATGATATACCTCTAAAATCTTCTGATAGAAATACAAATTATCCTTTGTTATTTGCAGGTGGGCCTGTAGTTAGTGCTAATCCCGAACCATACAGTCAAATATTCGATTTTTTTATCATTGGTGACGGCGAAGACATTAACATAAAAGCTATTCTAACTTGTAAATAAAATAAAGACCGTCCAAAAGACTTTATATTAAAAAAAATATCCGAAATAGACGGTATATACGTTCCAAAGTTCAAAAAAGATGTTACAAAACACACCAAAAAGCTTTCAGAATGCATTTATACTCCAATATTGTCTGATGAATCATTTTTTGAAAATACTTTTATTATTGAAATGGCAAGAGGGTGTGCAAATCGATGCGGCTTTTGTCTCGCATCATATTTAAATTTACCTTTGCGCTCTGTACCCGAAAATGATTTATTTTCAGCAATTGATTTTGGACTTGAACACACTAATAAAATAGCATTTTTAGGAGCTCAGGTTAGTGCACATCCAAAGTTTTTCGACGTTTGTGAATATATTAATAAAAAAATCTCACAAGGTAAAAATATTGAAATGCACTTTTCTTCTTTAAGAATTGATGCTATAACTCCGGAAGTTGTAAAAACTCTCGCGGCTGCCGGACAAAAAAATATAACTTTGGCGATTGAAGCAGGGAGTGAAAGATTAAGAAAAACAATTAATAAAAATATTACAGAAGAACAAATTATAAATGCAGTTAAAATAGTAGCAGAAAACGGACTAAAAGGGGTAAAAATATACGGAATGCTTGGAATTCCCTCAGAAACAAAAGATGATATTGATTCGATTATTAAACTTGCTAAAAATTTAAAAAAAGAATTTAAAAATATATCATTTGGATTTTCCACATTTGTTCCAAAACCGCATACACCTTTTCAATGGTGCGGCAGAGAGCAGACTGTCAATTTAGAAAAGAAAATATCATATTTACAAAAGGAGATGCACAAATCAGGCATTCAAGTTAATTTACCAAGCGCAAAATGGGATTATTGGCAAGCAGTTTTGTCAAGAGGGGACAGTTCATTAACAGATTTTTTAATTGAAGTATATAAAGATGGCGGAAATTTAGGTGCTTTCAAAAAGCTTGCAAAAAAAATGAATATAAACTCGGATTACTTTGCACTTAACAATTTTGACACAAAAGACAAGCTCCCTTGGGATTTTATAAAAATTTCTCCCGGAAAAGATTTTCTAATATCTGAGTATAACAGACTGCTATAGAGGCTTGTAGTCACAGTATACAAGACTTGACCAACGTTCAAAATAACTTATTTGTGTTGCACTACCGGATTTGATATAAATTCTATGCAGAGAACTGTCAGGAAGATTCAATGCTGCACAAATAGCTGCTTTTATAACATCCCTGTGAGTAACAATAATAATTCTGTTTCCTATATTTTCTTCAATAATTTTTTCAATAGATTCTTTTACCCTCTGTATAAAAGGAGTTACAGCCTCTGCATCATCGGGAGTAGGTATATCAGGATGATTTACAAGTCTTTCAAGAGCATCAGGATACTTTTCATCAACTTGTTCAAACGTTAAACCATTAAAACTACCGCATTTTCTGGGATGTAAATCCTGAATAATTTCAAAATCTTGTTTAAATAGTTTTGAAACCATTTCAGCAGACTGTTTTGCTCTAACAGCCGGCGAAGAATAAATTTTGTCATTCTTAACACCACGCTTTTTTAAAAATTCACAAATTTTTTCTATTTCATTTTGTCCCATATCACTTAAGGGAGGATATTTTTCCGAATCCGTAAATCTGGCATCCTCACTATATATGGTAGCACCGTTACATATAAAAGTTATTTTACATTTTCTATCAAAATACATAATTTACCTTCATTTAATTTTATTATTATTATAGCATTTTTTTATGCTATAATCAAGAAAAGGAGATTACTATGAGATGAAAAGCTTTTAAATTCGGAGATAATATTTCAACAGACCACATTGCA
>CACYCU010000107.1 GCA_902772945.1 uncultured bacterium
AACTTGAAATGAACTTATTGCAGTAATTATAACTACAAAAAATATAGTTGGCGAAAGCATTGGAACAGTGACTTTTTTAAATATTTGAATTGAATTTGCTCCGTCGATTTTTGCAGCTTCAAACAAGCTTTGAGAAATTCCGCTTAGCGCTGACAAAAATATAATCATATTATATCCTATCAATTTCCAAACAGAAACTATTATTAAAGCCGGCATTGCAAAATGAGTATCATACAACCAATTAATATGAATATGCAAAACATGATTCAACATTCCGATATTTGGATCAAACATCCATTCCCATACAACACCTATAACAATCATAGGAGTTATAAAAGGCAAGAAATATGCTGTCTTATAAAACTCAGCTCCTCTGATTTTTGAGTTTAGAATAGCAGCTAAAATTAAAGGGATAATTACCCCTAAAATTGATGTTGAAAGTGCAAATACGACAGTATTAACAAAAATTTTTAAAAATACAGGTTCAGAAAAAATCTCTTTATAATTTGCAAATCCTACAAACTTAATCGGATTTAACAAATCCCATTTAGTAAAACTTAATCCGAAAGAACAAAAAACGGGAATTATTATAAAGATAAGAGTTCCTACAAGTGCAGGTAAAATAAATATCCAACCCGCAAAACTCTCTTTATTAGAAAATTTTTCAAGAAATTTTTTCATGATATAATTATACAATAACTTTGGAGAGGTGCAAATGCAAAAATATGAACATGCTTTCGGCAAAAATGATATCAGAGGAATTTACGGAGAAGATATAACAGAGGAATTGTATTTTAATACAGGGATAGGATTTGTTGAATGGCTAAAATTACAATCCGGTCAAATTCCATCTGAGATGTATATAACAGTAACAAAAGACGCAAGGCTTCATTCTACACCTTTAGAAAACGCTTTAGTTGACGGAATTACATCAGCCGGAGCAAATGTAATAAAATTGGGACTTGCTCCAACTCCTATAGGATATTATTCTGAAGTTAAAGGAGTTAATGGTCAAAGTATAATTGCAGCTGCTATTATTACTGCAAGTCACAATCCAAAAGAATATAACGGACTAAAGATGACTTATAATAAAAGAACTTTAACTGAAAGCCAAATTGCAGAGGTTAAAGAAATTACTCTGTCTAATATGCAACCGTACAATACGTTATTAACCCAACACAAAGATTGTTCAAAAATAAGTGAGTATAATATAATTCCTGATTATATCGCAGAAATGAAAGAAAAATTTAAATCCGTGGGAAAAGGAGTTAAGGTTGTTGTTGACAGTGCAAATGCAACAGGAGGAATTGTAGGGCCTGAATTATACAGACAAATTGGAGCTGAAGTTGTTGAATTATTTTCGGAACCTGACGGAAATTTCCCAAACCACCATCCAAATCCAAGTGTTGAAAAAACTCTTGATACACTAAAAGAAGTTGTTATAAAAGAAAAGGCTGATATCGGTATCGCATACGACGGAGATAGTGATAGGATTGGAATTGTAGATTCTAATGGAAAATATCTAACGGGAGATAAATTACTCTTAATTTATGCAATCGATTTACTTAGCACTTCAAAAATAGAAAAACCAGCTATTGTAAGTGAAGTAAAATGTTCTCAAGTATTATTTGATGAAATAAATCGACTTGGAGGCAAGGCTGTAATGTGCAAAACCGGACACGGCTATATAAAAGACAAAATGAAAGAAACAAATGCTCTTTTAGCCGGTGAAATGAGCGGCCATACTTTTTTTAAAGACAGATATTACGGCTTTGATGATGCTATATATGCCGGATGCAGAATTATAGAAATTATTTCAAAACACAAAAAATTAAATTCCGAATTTAAAATTTTTGATATGTTGAAAGCTTTTGATAACGTTTATTCATCTTCAGAAGTTAGATTTCCTTGTCCAAATGAATTAAAAAAATCAACATTAGAACAAGTTGAAAATAAAATTAAAGAAAATAAAGATATATTTGGTTCTGAAATAAAAGACATTATTACTCTTGATGGTATGAGAATAGTTTTTGACGGAGGTTTTGCATTAATTCGTCAGAGTAATACAGAACCTGTATTTACATTGAGATTTGAAGCTAAAACAAAAGATGAATGCGAAATGTTTAAATCATCAATGATACAAATCTTAGATGATATATTGAAAAGCCCTGCACAGATGTGATTTTGTTGCCTGCGGAGTCTCGCAGGTGGGTGAACGCCTCGGATTATCCGTTTCCCACTGGCGATTATAAATCGGTGGGTATACTTCACATCCTGTCAGAGTCAATTCTCCCTTTTAATAAAAATGTAGGAACAAAATAAACATCCATACAGAACTTAACTATATTTTAGCATATTGTTATACGATTTTCAACTTCTGGAAAATTTCTTTACTCCGATATAAAATCCAATATACATAGATAAAACTACAATTGCTACGGTATTTACAACGTCTAAATGCGGATAATCATAGTAAAATACGTTTAATCCAGCAACAATGAGCGCAAAAGTAAGTGCTGATAATGTATAATTAAAAGTTTTAAATTTAGGAGTTTCTGCAGTTTGAGGCATCATATCAACATTTGATAGAGTTACAGCCTTGTTATAAATCTCCTGAGATATCTGTTTATTATCTAAAAGCTGTTTACAAGATTTTTCATATGCTTTGTTAAGCTGAACCTCAACAAGTTTAAGCATCTCATCTTGAGTCAATTTTCCTATTGCAGCCTCTCTAGCCATCTCATATGCAACATATGCAAGCTTTTGTAAAATGCTTTCATGATACATTGAAGGTATATTTGAACGTAACAAGTCAATATATTTATGAAAAGTCCATTCTGAAATTATTTGTGTAAGCATTTTTGCAACATCAGGACTGTCAATATTTTCTTCTTTTGAAAAAGCTTCACCTGCTATGTATGTAAAATTATAAACCCGATCCAAAAACTCTTTTTTATGCTGCAATGCAATATCACCGGGAATAATTCCTTCTGCTTGCTTTGTCAAATCTTTTGCAAAACTTTCATAATCAAAAGTTGATGTCATAATACACCTCCTAGGATATATTATCACATGCTTTTAATTTGTGGCAAGTTTTAGTTCATTTTTAATGCCTGCAGAGCTTGTTCTTCAGCTGTATCTGCTCTTTTCATTGCAGCCTCTGCTGCTGTCAAATCTTCTTGTCCGTTTAGCACAACCCCAACCGGTGATGGAACATATGTTCTAACAGGTTCTTGAGGATTGGTTGTTTGTTGTGATGTTATTGTACTATTGTAGTTTTGAGTATTTTGATATCCTTGAATTGCTTGTCCGTTTCTGTATTTATTTAACATGTTTGTTTTACTTCTGCCATATTGATCATACTCAACAGGCCCTATAGATTGAGTTTTTTGAAGTTGTGGCGGCAATTCCGTTTTTGTTTGTGTGCTTTTTTCAGTTTGCTGAGCTTCTTTACCCTCATCTAAAAGTGAATGTTTTGGTTTTCCAAAAATTAAATGGGAAGTTTTTACTGCTAATTTATTAAACATAGGAAGCAAGATAAACATACCCAAAGCTATTCTCATCGGATAGCCTGCCATTTGTTTTATACCGAATTTCGGATGATGGAATAAATCTTTAATTTTTGCAAGAACACCTTTTCTGAATGTTGTTTTGCCATCTTTAACAACTCCAATACTCTTTTTATCGTATGGTCTGATTTGTTCCAGACCAACAGTGATAATTCGACCTCCTCGTTTAAATAGTTTTGTTATTGGATTTTTAACTCCGGCATTTAATTCTTTCTTTAATGAATCTTTACTTGCCTTCCAAGCTTCTTTGCTTGC
This sequence comes from uncultured bacterium, assembly GCA_902772945.1. GTDB lineage: Bacteria > Cyanobacteriota > Vampirovibrionia > Gastranaerophilales > Gastranaerophilaceae > Stercorousia. The sequence continues at coordinate 3,825 of CACYCU010000107.1, forward strand.
AAATTCACCATTCATTGCTTTTTCATTATGAATCTTCAAGTGTTCTCTATATTTTGCAACTTGTTCTTTTGTCAATCCAGCATATTGTAATCCGCCAACTTTATGCATTAATTGTAGAGCAAACGGCATACAAATAAAGAATGAAAGCATTTCAGCAAAACGTTCTGCAAATGATTTAGCTTTTTCGCTCATTCCGCCTTTTTGTGTTAGTGATTTGTATATTACATCAGCAAGATATGCTGCTTGTACAACAGCTAAGAACTTACCGCCGGCTACTCTGTTAGTTGTCGCCTCTAAAGTGAAGTGAGCATATTTATTAAAGAATCGTCCAAAATATGTTTTTGGAAGTTTATCTAAATAGCCATGTTTTTGAAGAATATTTCTTATTTCAGTGTATTCCGGTTTATATAAATCATTACCAAATTCTGCTGCTAATTTATTTGCAGTTTCTCTTGCAAATACTTCACGACCAAATAACTTTAAACTTGCTCTGCCTCTTGCGCTCGATTTAGTACCCCAAATTCGTGCAAACATGTCCTTATTAGCACTAAGAGTAGCATCTAAAATTTTTGCCATGTTTTGTGCGGTTTTTTCCTTTGCTAAATTCATATCAGCAAAGTTTTTATATCCGCCTTCAAACGCTTTTAAATCCTGCAAGATACTTGCTCTTTTTGATTTGTCAGCCCATTGTGATGCTAAACGTGCTGCTTCTGTCGGATCTTTTGAGTGTTTTAACAGAGTTTTATATTCAGCTTCTTGTATAAATGCTTTGTGACCTTCTTTAGGTATAGATTTTAATTGAGTTTCAAAAGCTGCAATTTCCTCTTTTGTAGCTCCGTAACAATCCAAATCGGCAATATGATTTCTTGGCTTGCAGAAGTTTTCAATATGCTGCGGATAATCAAACAACTGCATACCTTGTATGCCTTCATATTGACCTATAAACATATCAAGTTCAGGTCTTGACGGAGTGTATGCAAAAGCTTTTAAAATCCTTGATTTATCAACTATTTTAGTTTTTAAAAAATCTTTAATTGAATGATATCTTTTATTTAGTGATTGAGCAAAATTAGATTTTCCGAATTTGCTTTCGGTAACAGTATTTGCTATTTTATCACCATAATTACCGATTTTATATTGAATTGTATCTTCGTAATTACCCCTTGATTTTTTTGCAAATTTATCCATTAATTGCGCATTTAAAAACCACAAAGGAATTGCGAGCAATCCGGTTTTTAGCATTGCCTTTGGATCTTCTGTGGTTTCGGAAACTCTTGAACCTACATATGAATCTTGAATATTCTCTTTTAATAATTCAGGATTTGCTTGAATAGCAGCTTCCATAGGCACCTGATTTGCTTCAGGTAGCCCTGCTTGCAGTGCCTGATATGCTATTTGTTGGTTTTGATTTACATTATTGTCAAGCATAGTTTCCCCTATATAAATATAAAAACATTTTTATAATCATAATTGACTTTTAAAACATATTGTAAAGAAATGTAA
>CACYCU010000108.1 GCA_902772945.1 uncultured bacterium
ACAAACAGAGGACTGAAAGCACGCATCCCTGTCATAACATCCAGAATCGGTTCTTTTGGCTTCCATAAAAAATTAATGAATTTGCGAACAAGATCATTCCCAAAGTTATGAAAAAGTCTTTTATTCTCTATAAAATACGTAGAAGAAAGACGATCGCCTATAACCATGTCTACTTCTTTCTCTAAAATAAGTCTACACATTTCAGCAGCTGCTTCAGCCGGATAGGTATTATCCCCGTCTACCATCAAGTAGCAATCCGCCTCAATATCGCGGAACATGGAACGAACCACGTTCCCCTTTCCCTGGCGGTATTCATGGCGGACAATGGCTCCTGCTTCTTTAGCGAATTGAGCTGTACCATCTGTTGAATTATTATCATAAACATACACCACCGCTTCAGGCAATTTATTTTTAAAAGAACAAACCACGTCTCGTACAGTTTGCGCTTCGTTGTAGCATGGTATCAAAACAGCAATACTTTTTTTATTAAACATAGTTAACTCCAAATATGTAAAATATCTTTTGCTTTCACATTATCTATAACTGTATTATATATTAAAACTAACTACAAGCCAAAACGAAGCCCTTTATAAATGTTTATTAATACTTCCGGATAATATACAGTATAGCTACCGTCAACGGGAATACAGAAGAATAAAAATACCATCATGTACACTGCAAAAAGTAAAATAATCATAAATATAATCAAAAGGTTCTTCTTTTTTTTATTTACAATTTCAAGCCATGCGGCTGCTGCAATAAAACTAACAATACACAACAAATAATAAAAATCCAGATGATAACGTTCTATTAAAAATGGAGACCAATAAACTGTAAAAATAGTTATCACTACTGTAGAAATCAAAGAAAGAAGAGAAAAAGAATACAGTTGTTTTTCCCGCAAAACCTGCGAAACATTTTTTGAAAAAATTCTCACCGAAAGAAGCAATACTGGATAATTGAAAAACACGCCACAATATCGAATAAAAGGAAAATTATCCGTAAAAGACGGAACTAAATAAAAATTTAAGAACGTGGCAATTATGATTTTTTTAGCATTAAAATTTTCCCAAAAGTTTCTATACATATGTTGATCTGCCAAAGTCAGCTGGTAAGACTGACCAAACTCAAACACGTTATCAAATCTGGCATAATTATAGAGCATGAGCATAATGCCAATCACTAAATAGGGTACAAGTATCAAAAGTATTTTTACGATTTTAACTTTCCTTCCCAACAAACGGTTCTGTAATATATTACTAATAATGAGAAAAACAACTATGTTGGCCAATGCCACAGGCGGGCGACACCCAAAAGCAAGTGCGCCTAATACAGCACCCAAAAATAAAAACAAATTACATTTTGATTTTTCTTTTTTCAACTGCATGCTTTTAAAAAAACAAACTATACTCCAAACCATCATGCAGATGCCAGACACTATTGCAGTACAATAAAGTGCCGGAAACGCTATGCTGTAACTTATACTTAAAATGGATAAAGCCGAAGAAAAAAGCAGATATAAACTAAAAGGGAATTTTTGAAAATAGATTTTACAATAAAGATAAAACAAATAAAACAATCCAATTATTGTAAAAGCCGCAAAAATCTGCGTTGCCTGATATGATAATAACGCAGTGCCTGTCAACAGTTTAAAGGGGATAAATAAGACAATTGTAGGAACAATCCCAAAATACATATAATAGTGACGGTTGTAATAGGCTTCATCCCAATGATATTTAACACCTAACCTTTCTCGTTTTTTTGTATCATAAGGATTTTCCATTGCTTCCAATGCAGGGTCAATATCACCATTATCTATATACAGGCGACCTTGTAATAAAGCATCACCCATACGATCATACTGCTGTTTATCTGCAAAAGCTTTTATAGAACCAGTCCAATAAGGGCTTAAAGACATAGGTAAAACAGCCGTCATAATTGTAGCAAATAACGTAGCTACAATAATAAATTTATGCGAATATTGCAGCTGATTTATTCCAAGAAAATGCCAGTTATTAGACGGTCTGATAAAAAATATGAACAACAGTATAAAAAACACAAAAGATATACTTACCCAATTTTGTAAAGTCAATTTGAAGACTCCATTCTACAAGACAGGATTACAAGCAAAAATTATTTCGTCTTTAACAAATATATCTCCGTTCTGTCTACTACTGAAATCAAACGGTAATATTTATCAGTAATTAATTTTATCTCACAATATGGATGTGCTTGGTCTGCACCAGGAGGCAACACAATAATTTTAGCAGTCAATTTCTGTATATCATTTAAATAATCTTCCCAAATAGCATA
>CACYCU010000109.1 GCA_902772945.1 uncultured bacterium
AGGTACTGCTGATCAGGATTCTAAGTTCATTCGTCAGTCAGGTGGTAAAGGTCAATACGGACATTGTAAAGTTAAGATTTCACCGGCAGAAGAAAATGCAGGATTTGTATTTGAAAACAAAATAGTTGGTGGTGCAATTCCTAAGGAATACATCGAACCGGCAAGAAAAGGTATGGAAGAAGCTTTGGAAGGCGGTATTTTAGCCGGGTTCCCAATGATTGACGTAAAAGTAGAACTTTATGATGGTTCATACCACGAAGTTGACTCTTCAGAAATGGCCTTCAAAATTGCAGGTTCAATGGCAATAAAAGAAGGTTGTAAAAAAGCTCAGCCTTGTATTCTTGAACCAATGATGAAAGTTGAAATTGAAATTCCTGATGAATTTACCGGTACTATTATCGGTGACATATCTCGTCGTAGAGGTCGTATTGAAGGACAAGAACCTCAAGGCAATACAGGAAACGTAATTGTTAGAGCAATTGTACCTTTGGCAAATATGTTCGGATATGCAACAGACTTGAGATCAAATACTCAAGGACGCGGAACATTCTCAATGGAATTCCAATGCTACGAACAAGTTCCTGCAAATGTTGAAAAAGAAATCATTGAAAAAGCGGGAGCGAGCAAAGCATAAATTATTTTGCGAAAAATAAGAGGTCGAAAGACCTCTTTTTTTTATTACAAAAACTTAACAATTTGTAATAATAAATTAAAGATTTAATTAAAAAAGGCCGTAGACATGATTGTACAATCATAAGGAAAATAAAATCATGGGAATGGCAGCGTCTCAAGCAAGATTATTAAGTATAACAGCTCGTTTATCAAATAACGAAAATACGAGCGAAGATGTCGCATATGCAAAACAACGTCTTGCTGATCAAACTCATCAGATTACAAATGAGTACAATGAAGCATTAAAAGCTACCAAATTAACCATGTTGACAGGTTTTAACGGTGCTGAAGCAAATTATGAAGATATTTCGTATTCGGGTATCACAGGTCTTCGTATGGCTGAAAGTACAAAACAATATGTTGTAACAGATAAAAGAGGCAGAATTCTTGTCACAGAAAGTATCGCAGATGCTTATGAAAGAAGCGGCGGTAATTTTAACAAGTTTTTGGCATTATTGGATGGCACAAATGATGGCGGCCCTTATTCTCAAGCAGATATAACAGTACAATACACAAAAGATCCTGATAAAAGAACAGCAGAACATGATGCAACAGAATTGAGAATTCATGAAGCTTGGGATAAATATTTTGACACAGTCGGAATTGATCTTGAAGTTGAGGAAGGCAAATATAATGAGCACCAAAATACAAATGAACCTGAATTTCAATTTACAGAAACTTTTGAATTAGGAACAGGTAGTTATGCGATTGGTGAAGGTTATGTTTCGTACAGAGATAAAAGCGGGATTTTCCAGCCTATAAATTATGTAGGTTCTACAAAAGAATCAAAAGATTTGTATGATTATGCAATGGCAATTACTGAAGCATATTTGAGAACAAATGAGGAAGGTTCAGGTTTCAATATAGAATATCCGCTGGATACAATTAAATCAGCTGCGGATGCAAATAACAATTCAGCAATTAAATATTATAGAAATATATTTAACAGAATTCAAAAATTAGGATTCGTAACATATACAGATACAGCTTCAAAAGCAAGTACAAAAGATCATAAAGGTGTATATATATATTCAGAAACTACCAAGGGTACAAATAAAATTGTAAGAAATCCTCTAAAGGATAACTACACTTTTGAAGAAGCTTTGCGTGACGGATCATTAAGACTTGAATATTATTCTTCAACTGATAAAGATTTCAGAACTACAACAATTTCTGAAGACAATTGTATTCAAGAAGTTCCTGATGAAAGAGCAATTGCTCAAGCCGAAACAAAATACACTCAAGATATGGCTGATTTAGAAAATAAAGATAAAAAATTCGATCTTGAACTTAAAAAACTTGATACAGAGCACAAAGCTCTTGAAACAGAGTACGAATCAGTTAAAAATGTTGTAGATAAAAACGTCGAATCATCATTTAAAATATTCTCATAAAAATGCAAAAAAAAGCTCCCTTTTGGGAGCTTTTTTTATATAGCTTCTGCGCATTCTTCACAAATACCATCGGAATTTAGGTTTCTAAATTTCCAACAGCGTTCGCATTTTTCGCCTTTTGCTTTGCAAACCCAAACGGTATAACCGTCTTCACTGTATTCGTTTAATACATTTTCAGGTTTTTCACTTCCTACATAAGCCTGAGAGGTTATAAATATATTGCATAACTCGTCTTCGTTTGCTTTTAAAATTTCAGAATCTTCTGCATTGATATAAACTGCAACTTCTAATGAACTTCCGACTTGTTTTTCGGCTCTCAAAGGTTCAATAGCACGAGTTACAACTTCTCTTGCTTTTAATATTTTTGCAAAATCATTTTCTAATTTTTCATTATTCCATTTGTCATTTGGTTTGCACCAATCAGAAAGTAAAATACTTTCCAATCCGCCCTTTTGATTTTCAGGAACACTCATCCAAATATCTTCAGCTTGATGCGGCATTACAGGAACTAGCATTCTGACTAATGTCTGTAATATTTCATACAAAACAGTCTGACATGCACGTCTTGAGAGTGATTTTTTGCCTGCTGTATACAATCTGTCTTTTACGATATCAAGATAGAAGGAACTCAAATCGACTGCCGCGAAGTTTTGAAGTTGTTGGAAGTATTTGTAAAATTCATAATTTTCAAAAGCTTCAGTTACATTTACAATCAAGTGATTAAGCTTGTGTAGTGCAAATTTGTCAAGTTCTTTTAAATCATCATACTTGACGTAATCAACAGCAGGATCAAAATCAAACAAGTTTCCGAGTAAAAATCTTGCTGTATTTCTTGTTTTTTTGAAAATTTCTGCCAATTGTTTGATTATGTTGTCGCCAATTTTGGTATCGTTTCTGTAATCAACTGATGCAGCCCATAATCTCAAAATATCAGCACCATAATTTTTTATTATGTCGTCAGGTCTAATATAATTGCCGAGAGATTTTGACATTTTTCTTCCGTCTTCGCCAAATACAAACCCGTGAGTCAAAACAGATTTATAAGGAGCAATTCCTTGAGTTGCAACAGATGTCAAAAGCGATGATTGGAACCATCCTCTGTGTTGATCAGAGCCTTCCAGATACATTTCAACAGGAGTTGTACCAAGTTCTTCGCTCCTTTTGTTTACAACAGCTCGCCAAGTTATACCCGAGTCAAACCAAACGTCCATAATATCATTTTCTTTCTGAAAGTGTGTTTTCCCGCATTTTGGACATTTGAAACCTTGGGGCATGAGCTCTTCTACAGTATGATTTACCCAAGCATCAGAGCCTTCTTTTTCGAAAAGTTTTGCAATGTGCTCAATTGTTTCATCTGTAACAACAACTTCGCCGCAATCTTCGCAATAGAAAACAGGAATTGGAACACCCCACGCACGCTGACGTGAAATACACCAATCTGTACGTCCTGCAACCATGTTAGAAATTCTGGCTTCCCCG
>CACYCU010000110.1 GCA_902772945.1 uncultured bacterium
ATTTTAGAACACAAAATGCATTCAGAAAGTTTTGAGATTTCTGAAAAAGCTGCTCTCCAGATAAATCAAGCAAAAAAAGAAGGTAAAAAAATTGTAGCTGTCGGAACAACAACAGTTAGAACTTTAGAAACAGCATTTCAAAAATACGGATGTATAAAAGCATGCCATGACACATCCGAACTGTTTATCTATCCGCCATTTGAATTTAAGGTTATTGATAATTTGATAACTAATTTTCATTTACCAAAATCTACATTATTAATGCTGGTAAGTGCATTAGCCGGAAAAGATTTTATATTTCAAGCATACAAAGAAGCTATCGAAAACAACTATCGATTTTTCTCTTACGGAGATTGCATGCTCATTAAATAAATTATGTATTTGACAAATCAGAATAAATCATTAATTTAAATGATACGGAAAGTTGAGTTTGTAAGTAGAATTATTTATAAGGTGGAATAGATATGTTTTCAAATTTTATTCAAGGATTATTAAATTCGGGAGGACAGGCACAAGCGATGCAGCGCTATGCCCAAATTGCCAATAAAGTTAACAACATTAATCCCAGTCCGCTCGATACAATATACCCTAACAACGCGAAAGTTAATTCACCAACTTTTGAAAAAGTTTTACAAGCAACAACAAAATCAAATTTTGGTACACTTCTTTTAGATCCAAAACTAAAACAAGTACAGGCAAATATAGTTAATCAAAACATTCAGCAATCAATTGTAAAGCCCGCAGAACAACCCAAAACAACAGCTTTGCAAGAGGCTATTGCTGTTCAAACAAATATTCAGCAACCGGCAAGCAAAGCCCAAATATTAAACGTAGTATCACAAATTTCAAAAAAACATGGGGTTGATGAAAAGCTTGTTCAAGCATTAATTAAACAAGAATCCGGATTTAATCCGAAAGCTAAATCCAAATCCGGAGCAATGGGCTTGATGCAGTTGATGCCTTCTACCGCTAAAAGTATGGGTGTGAAAGATCCTTATAATACTGTTCAAAACGTAGAAGGCGGCGTAAAATATTTAAAATCAATGCTTAATAAATATAATGGAAACGTAATTTTAGCACTTGCAGCATACAATGCAGGGCCGGGAGCTGTGGACAAATATTCAGGAGTGCCTCCATACAAAGAAACTCAAAATTATGTAAAAAACATTTTGGCTAATTATTTATAATTTTACGCTAAAAGACATTCTGGGAAATAATAATGTTAAATTGTACCCGCTTGAAATTTTTCAGACAATAATTCTTTGCCTTTTTTAGTTGTTTTTGCTAAAATATTTTCATAAGAACAGGAAAGGTATGTAATGAAATTTTCATCATCATTTAAAGTAGGGCTTTTAACAATATTGGCACTGGTTTTACTTATCGGTGTGGTTTTTAAAGTAAAAGGAAGAACCTTTTCTTCTGCAGACAGAGTTGAAATCGTTTTCAAAGATGTAAACGGTCTCCGCCCGGGTGCAGGAGTACAAATGATGGGCTTACGAGTTGGTCAGGTCGAGGAGATTACGCCTATAGTTGATGACGCAAACAACTTTGTAAAAGTAAAGTTTGTTATTACAGAACCTAACCTTGATATTCCAAAAGCTTCTGTAATTTCAATTCAACAATCTGGTCTTATCGGGGAGCTGTTCTTGGAAATTACTCCTCCAAAAACAAGAACCCTGTATGTTCCAATGATTACAAAAGATATTCTATACAAAGACGATATTGTTCAAATGAAACTGGATGATAAATACTATAATGTAGGTAAAATTAAAAATATCGAAGTCGTCACAAAAGAAGTCATCCCATATAATGTAAAAGAATTAATCAAAACAAATTATGCATATAAAATCGCCTATGTTGTCGATGTCCCCGGACTTATTTTACCGGAATTTTTAAAAGGCAAAATTGAAAAAGTTGATGGAGATTACACTTTAAGAATTTCTACACTTGATGATATTATCCTGCCTTATCCGAACCAAAAATCCAAATACACAATTATTGAGCCTATGAGAATTGCTGATTTTATGGATTGGCAATATAGAGCTGCTGAATCCTTAACTGAAACTAACAAAAAAATTAACGATTTACTTTCAGACCAAGTTATCGCTGAATTAAAAATGTCTGTTAATAATATAAACAAATTGACAGGTGAAACTTCTGAAACAATGGGAAAACTTAACGGATTGTTAGATCAATCTAAAGGTGATTTAAATCAGCTTATGGCAATGATGGATAGAGCTACTACCGATTTTAACATGCTTTCATACAATATAAACGGCCTTATCGGAGATCCAAAGTTCAAAACAACAGTGATTTCAACAGCAGATTCTGTTGACAAACTTGCGCAAAACATCAACAAACTCGTTGGAAACGATGAAGAAGCAAAAGCTCTGGCTAATGATTTTAGAGAAATTACTCATAATGTAAACGAAATCAGCGGATACGTAAATTCACTTACCAAAGATGACAATTTAAAAAAAGACATAAACAGAGCAGTTGCAAATGTTAATTCCGCAATGGTTGGTATAACAACATCACTTGATACTGTCAATAAAATTAACCCTGACAAACGTACAGAATTACAAACTATAATTGAAGATACAAAAACAACAACCTACAATCTGAAAAAATTCTCTGAAAAATTGAACAAGAGATTTTTACTCTGGAGATTGATGTTCTAATGAACCTTAAAACGGAAATTACAAAAATACACTACAATAAAAATGCAAAAGGGTTATTAGTTAATTTTTTGGATTTTTTGTCAATTTTTTATGGACTCGGAAGCTCATTAAAAAACTTTTTGTATGACAAAAATATAATCAAACCCAAAAAAATTGACACCTTTGTAATTTCCATAGGGAATATCACAACAGGCGGAGTCGGCAAAACCCCAGTCGTTGCTGAAATTGCTAAATATCTTTTAAGCAAAGGCGAAAAAACAGCAATAATATCAAGAGGCTATGGTGGAAAACTCTCCAATAAAAACATTAACGTTATATCCGACGGAGAACACATTTTTTATAATGCAAAAATGGCCGGAGATGAACCATACTGGTTAGCTAAAAACATTCCAAATTCCGTTGTAATTACCTGTAAAAACAGATATTTAGCATCAAAATATGCCGTTGAAAAATATGGAGTAACAAAAATTATTCTTGACGACGGGTTTCAGCACAGAAAATTATATAGAGATTTGAATATCGTATTAATGGATAGCAAAATGGGTTTCGGCAGAGAAAAATTGCTGCCGGCAGGGCCTATGAGAGAAGATTTGAAGGCTTTTCAAAGAATTGATAAACTCATTATCGTAAGCAAAGAAACCGATCACTCAAGAGCAGAAAAACTTGCTAAAATAATGAACAAAAAAATGAATGTTCCGACTTATGTATGCAAAACAGAACCTGATACTGTATATAATATAAAAACTAATGAAATTTTAGAAAAAAATACAGAAGCAAATGCAATATGCGCAATCGGTCAGCCGGAACAATTTTTTGCATTTCTGTATAACTACAAAATAACCAATACTAATGTTTTTGACGACCATCATCAATATACAGAATCTGAGCTGCCAATAGGGACAATAATTACAACTGAAAAAGATGCCGTCAAAATGAAAGATTTTTCAAGAAACGATATCTATGCACTCAAGCTAAAAACATCTGTTGATGTTGAAAAACTTTTATCCTAAAATTTGTTTTATGGAAGACAAGAATATCGGAAAAATAGTTCAAGGACTAAAAGATGCAAAATTGCAGCTAAGCGAATTTGGGCAGTTGATGGAGAATTTTCATGACCCTTATCTTGTACTTATTGCATGCATTCTAAGCCTCAGGACAAACGATAACACAACCTATCCTGCAACTGTAAGAATGCTTGAAATTGGTAAAACTCCAAATGATTTTGCAAAATGTGATATTAAAAAATTGGAAAAAGCGATTTATCCGGTCGGATTTTATGCAAACAAAGCTAAGCAAATTGTCGAGCTATCAAAAGAAATTGTAGAAAAACATAACTCTAAAGTTCCAAATACAATAGAAGAATTATGCAAATTTAACGGAGTCGGAAGAAAAACAGCAAATCTTACAATTGCAAAAGGATTTAATGAACCTGCAATCTGTGTGGATGTTCACGTTCACAGAATCTTTAACCGTATGGGTTACGTAAAAACAAAAACTCCGGACGAAACAGAAATGGTTCTCAGAGATAAACTCCCGCAAAAATATTGGATAGACATAAATACACTTCTTGTAACACTTGGCAGAAATATCTGTAAACCTATCAAACCTCAATGCGAAAAATGTCCTATATCAAAGTATTGTGACAAAAATTTATAATGAATTTTTTATCTCAATCCATTGACCGCTTTCAAGCCGTCCTTCAAGTCTATTACGTTCCAATCTTATTTTTTTATATTTTATATCGCAAATTTTTTCGCCTTTATAATCAAATACGCCATATTTTCCATTTTGCTTAACCAAAATATATTCGCCCAACTTCTTTATTGAATCATATTTTGGCTCTGCAAACAAATACCCGTATCTGTCAGCCATTCCATATTTTCTGTATTTTTTTACAACAAACACATCAAATAACGGTTTTATTTTTTCACATTCATTTTTTATTAATACATTATTTTCAAAATCGGAAATTCCATAATATCCGTTAAGCTTTGTAATGTAAACATTATCTCCTTCCGATAAAAATTTTTGGTACTTGATAGGAACAACAACATCATCATTTAAAGAAACAACACCAAATTTTTTATCAAATTTTACCAAAAGTCTGTTAGGTGCAATCTCTTCCATCTTTGTATACATTCTTTTTGATAAAACTTTTGCTTCACTGTCAATTACTTGGTATTTTCTGTTCTTCCTAACCAAAAAATAATGCTCATCATTATATAAAACGTGTTTTACCCAAGTACAATCAGAGACCAAAACCGACCCGTCAGAATTATATATAGTACTCGTCGAAAAAGTTCTTCTTGTACCATCCGAATAATAATTTATAACAGTTTCGGTTTCCATATAATGCTTATCACAATTTGGAAACTTTTGTGTTGTTTTTTGATAATCCCTGTTTATTATATAAACAGAAGAAGAATCATGGTGGTTGGTATAATCATAACGATGATTGTAATAATGGTTTCGGGATGAAGCTTCTGCCACACTACATATACAAAGCAATAACAAAATACAAAATAACTTTTTCATTCTTATATATTATAACGAATAAAAATAAAGTTCATAATTGCTTAATATTAATTAAAAATAATATTTGTTTAGGTTAGAATCATAAATAAAAGAGATTATATGCTTAATAAAAATTTTTTCATAGAATCTAAAGATTTTTATAATATTATACACATTTTGGGAATTAAGCTCAAAGTAAGGGCTAACGCTTACAAAAAATTGGCAAATCTCAAAATAAATAATAAAAAAATTGTTTTCATTAATTATTTTGGGAAATCATACGGCTGCAATCCTAAATATATAACAGAAGAATTTTTAAGACAAAACTCGGATTACGAATTAGTATGGCTGGTTATTGATCCTAAAAATGAAAAAAATAATTTTCCAAAATCTGTAAAACTTGTTCCGTACTATTCACTTGAAGCAATGGAAGAATTAGCAACAGCGGGAGTTTGGGTAGATAACATGCGAAAAGTATTTTTTTGGAAACATGGCCTAAAAAAGAAAAAGGGGCAAATCTACATTCAAACCTGGCATGGTTCACTCGGTATAAAAAACATTGAAGGTGATATAAAAAATGAAAGCAGAAGTTGGAGAAAATGGGCAAAAGTAGACTCAGCGAATATTGACTATATACTATCAAATAGTAGATTTGATGATGAACTTTTTAAAAGATGTTTCTGGTATTCAGGTCCAATTGTGAGAACCGGCCACCCCAGAAACGACATCTTTTTCTCACCCAATATGGAGCAAATTAAAACCAAAGTATATTCTGCGCTAAACATTCCTCAAAATTCAAAAATCATTTTGTATGCTCCTACATTTAGGGATGATGGTGATATAAGCTGTTTAAATGTTGATTTTAGCAACGTCCAAAAAGCTTTAAGCGAAAAATTTGGCGGAGAATACTCTGTTGTCTTAAGACTTCACCCAAATGCCGCTCAATATGCGGAAGAAATTTGTCAAAATGCAGTTAACGGCACAGAGTATCCTGATATACAAGAACTTTTAGCTGTGTCGGAGATTTTAATATCAGATTATTCAAGCTGTATGTTTGATTTTATGCTAACCAAACGTCCTGTGTTTATTTACGCAACAGATATTCATAAATATAAACTCGAAAGAGGCTTTGCATATCCTTTGGAAACAACACCTTTCCCTATTGCTTCTGACAACACAGAGTTAATTGAAAATATCAAAAACTTTGACAATAATAAATATTTAGAAGATGCAAACAAATTTTTGAATTTTTGGGATTGCACAGAATCCGGAAATTCAAGCAAACAAACATTAGAATTAATAAAAGGTAAACAATGTTGAAAAATTATGGAATAATTTTAGCATCCGGAACAGGCGCAAGATTTAATAATGAGCTTCCAAAACAATTTGTAAAAATTGGAGATAAAACAGTTTTAGAGCACACCTTGAATGTTTTTGAAAATAGCAAATATATTGATTTTATAATTCTTGTAATACATCCTGATTATAAAAAAACGGCAGAAGAAATTATTTCTAAAAACAATTATAAAAAAATAATCAACATCCTAAATGGCGGAAAAACCAGAAAAGAAAGCTCCTCTATAGGAATTTTTTCAATTGATACAGAAGAAGCCAACGTATTTATCCACGACTGTGCAAGACCATTTTTATCAGAAAAAATTTTGAAAGATTGCAATGATGCACTTCAACAATATAAAGCTGTAGGTGTTGCAATAAAAACAACCGATACTATTTTAGAGGTTAATAATAATATTATAAAAAAGATTCCCGACAGAAAAAATCTCATGTGCGCACAAACTCCTCAATGCTTTAGGCTCTCATTAATAAAAAAAGCACATGAAATTTCTAAAAATGATGAGAATTTTACAGACGATTGCGGACTTGTTATTAAATACAATCTTGAAGACATTTATATAGTTGAAGGTGAATCAAAAAATATAAAAATTACTTATCCTTCAGACATATTTTTAGCAGAAAAAATTTATAATTCCTAATATTAAAAAAAGTAAAAAATGAAAATATAAAAAGAATTCAAGCCCTTATTCATGATAGGATTAAATTGTAAAGGAGAGAGTATGACAAACATTGGTTTAATAATAGCTGGCGGGGTTGGGGCAAGAATGCAGCAAGCTGTTCCTAAACAGTTTATGACAGTCTTAGATAAACCCGTAATAATTTATACATTAGAAGCTTTTGAAAAACACCCTTCCATAGATGTTATTGCAGTGGTTTGTTTGGAAGGTTGGGACAATATTTTAGCGAGTTATGCCAAACAGTATGGCATAACAAAACTTAAACATATCATTCCTGCCGGAGCCGTCGGTCAAGAATCTATCAAAAACGGTATTATGGAACTTAACAAACATTACGATGAAGATTCAATTGTATTAATTCATGATGCCATTAGACCAATGGTATCAAGAGATGTAATTTCTGATTGTATTGCTGTTACAAAACAAAAGGGCAATGCTATTGTATGCATTCCTTGTCAAGAAGCAATGTTGGAAACTATCGACAAAGAATCTTCATCTTCTTCATATCCGAGAGACAATTTAAAAAGAACACAAACACCACAAGGTTTTAAACTTAAAATAATTACTGATACTCACAAGAAAGCTGCTGAAATGGGAATTACAAATTCTGTTGCAAGCTGCACCCTGATGATTGAAACAGGGCAAACCGTTTATTTTTCAACGGGTTCAGAAAAAAACATAAAACTTACAACTCCTGAAGATGTTGAAATTTTCAAAGCCTTACTAAAGGGAGATAACAGTGACAGATAATGAATATCAAAAAATTATTTCTGTTTTAGGGAGTAATATTGATTATCTAAAATCCAAATCAATTCTTATTACCGGAGCTAATGGACTTATCGGTTCTTACCTTGCAGAATTTTTGATATTTTTAAATAAAACAAAAGATTTTAATATAAAAATATACTGTATGTCCCGTTCAAAAAAACGCTTGGAAGAACGGTTTGCAGCTAGCAAAAGTTTTCTCACACTTGTAGAACAGGATTTGAACAAACCTCTAAATTCAACTAACAAGTACGACATCATAATACACGCAGCGAGCAACGCTCATCCTTTGGCGTTTTCTGAAGATCCGGTAGGGACAATGAAAACAAATCTCATAGGGACTATGAATCTTTTGGAATTAGCAAAAGATTCATCCGC
>CACYCU010000111.1 GCA_902772945.1 uncultured bacterium
ACTTTTGCTGTAGCAAACAAGTTTTTCAAAGAATATTCTCTGATTACGCCTGATTGATTTAATAGAGCGTTTGCAGCTTTATCAGCACCTGCAAGTGATCCTGTGTGAGAAGAAGCAGCGGATGCACCTGCTGCTGAACGTCCGGCTTTTAATGCTAAAATTGGTTTCTTCTTAGAAATTCTTGAAGCTAATTTGCGGAAATTTGATGGATTTTGAATTGATTCCATATATAAAAGAATTTGTTCAACGTCATTTTCGTTTTCCCAATATTCAAGAGCTGTTTCAGCATTAACATCTGCTTGATTACCAATAGAAATGAATTGTGCAAAACCAAGGTTAAGATCTTTTAATATGTTCAAAATACCGCCGCCTAAAGCTCCTGATTGAGAAACAAAACCTATGTGTCCACGTTCAGGAAGAGATTCTGCAAAACATCCGTCCATAGAAACTTCCGGCAATGTGTTTACAACGCCTAAGCAGTTTGGACCAACGCATCTCATACCATATTCTTGTACTTTTGCCAACAATGCTTTTTCAGCTTCTGCACCTTCTTTACCGGTTTCTTTGAAACCTGCAGTAATTATACATAAGCCTTTGATTCCTTTTTGATGACATTGATCTATTGTATCAAGTACGAATTTAGCATTTACTACAATAATTGCCAAATCGATTTCTTCAGGAACTTCCAAAACTGAAGTATATGCTTGAAGACCTTCGATTATACCGCCTTTAGGGTTAATCGGGAAGATTTTACCTTTAAATTTGTACTCTTGTAATCTTTTCATGATGTCAGAACCGATTGTATGTTCTTTTGTTGAAGCACCTACAACGGCAATTGACTTTGGTTTCATGATTTTGTCTAAATTTGCTGTCATGATTTTGTCCTTTCTTTTGTTATATGTTTGATTTAATAAAATTTGTTTGATATTTGATAGCATCTTTAATCAGCCAAGGTATAGCAATTGGATTTGAACCGTGTGCTGTATTTTCCGGTTTGTCATATCTATGCTTTAACGCTTCTTTATATGATTTTGCTGCTTCTACCCAAAAAACTCCATCGTTATTGTCCTTTTGATAAGAAACGTAAACATTAAAAGGGCGTTTACGAATTGCTTTTTTTGCTTCTTTCAATTCCATATGATATGGAATTATTTTTTTTAGGGATAATTGTTTTGCAGCTTTTTTGCTTATTCTATCTGTATATATAAGTTTACCGTTAAAATTTTGATTATGTATATTTTGAATTTTCATTATTTTTTCCTTATTATATTTTTAAAATTCTCTATTGCGGTTTTTACTGCATCTAGAAATGAGCTTTCCAGTATGCTTTCTTCAACAAAAGTTCTTTGTTGTGTTCTGTTTGTTATTGCATTATAAAGGCTTGTATTTGCATTAAATTCGTAATAACCGGGCAAATATTTGTCTTGAATAATGAACAAGTCATATTTTTCTTTAGCAATAGCTTTTTTTGCTTGTTCCAATTGCGAAATAATTTCTTTTGGAAACATATTTTCATCACTATATTTGCGATTGTTTTTCACAAAAATTAATTTTCCTGAAGTGAAAGTTGGTTGATTAGTAGTTATATTCATAATTTCTCCTTTTAGTAACCATTTACAATCCACTCTCTCACTCTAAATTTTGCGCCCAAATCATTTGCAATTGTTTTACATTTTTCAAGGTCCAAATGTTTTCCTTTGTAACCTTCAACAATACTTGCAACAACGGATATATTTTCATTTGAGCATGCTTTAATGAAGTTTTTTGTTTCTTTATATGCTTCATCAAATTTTGGTCGCGAATACATATCATATTCTTTTTTATCAGCTCCGTTTAGGCTTACTGAGAATTCATCTACCAATCCTTTTAGTTCCGGAACTACGTTTCGTTTATATATGTAATTTGCATGACCGTTCGTATTTACTCTTACTCTTATTTGTGGGTAATTCTTTTTGATATATTTTGCAACTTCTTTTAAAACTTCAAGTTTTAACATTGGTTCTCCGTACCCGCAAAAAATAATTTCTTTAGACGGGCATTGTGCATATATCTTTTCAAATTGATCAATAACGTCTTGAGCAGTTGAATTTTCGTCATCAAGCCAAAGGGTTTGACCTACAACATCATCCTTATCGTTGCGTAAACAAAATATACAATCATTTGTGCAATGGTTAGTCAAATTAATATAAATTTTTTTATCTAATAAATAAGCTAGAGTATTTGACATTGCAAGCCTTTCCGATAACAGAATTATCGCATGCGCAAAATCAATTTACAAGTGTTTTTAGATAAACAAAATTAGCATATTTTATTCAGATTTCTTTGAATAATCCGCTACTCCGGGAAATTCATTTTTTCCTGTTGCTTTTTTAGTCAGCCAGTATTGAATTTTTGGTATGAATGTTGATAAGAAAGCTGCTGAGATTGCAAAACCTATGCCCCAGTTCAATGCGTTTTTAGCATAGTTTTCTTTGCAGGCTTTATTGATTAATTCTGTTGTTATTTCGCCATTTTTAGCTTTTTTGATTACTGATTCAACATATTTTTCTATTTCTTTTTGTTTTTTAATAAATGTCTCTTTTGAAATAAATGAAAGTTCTTTGTTATAAACAGGTTCGCTTATTTTTCCCGTAAACAAGTTTTGATCT
>CACYCU010000112.1 GCA_902772945.1 uncultured bacterium
GATAATGAAATGGCAAAAGAAAGAATGGCATTAGTTGGGAAACCTTATGTAGAAGGCGGTAAAATTTCCTATGCCAATCGAATGAAACACTCAGTATGTTTTAAACGAATGAAGATTTTCGAATTAAATCGAGTAAATATGAATGAAGCGCTTTCTGACTTCAACCAAGGTCATCAACCAGATGGTAGTGCAAGAAAGCCAAAGTTTTTGATTAATAAACAAAACATTGATAATTGTTTAATATTCTCCTATGATGCATAATAAACCTTTGACAGTAGGTAGTATGTTCGCCGGTATCGGTGGAATTTGCCTTGCATTCCGACAAGCAGGATTTAACATAATATGGGCTAATGAAAAAGACCATGCTGCCTGCGAAACATATCGCTATAATTTTGGAACTAACTATTTAGTAGAGGGCGATATTAAGAAAATTGACAAATCTAAAATACCACCATTTGATGTTCTTACCGCCGGATTTCCTTGTCAGCCCTTTTCTCTCGCAGGTCCACATAAAGGATTTGAAGATGCTAGAGGTCATTTGTTTTTTCAAATAATTGAAGTGGCAAAAATAGCAAATCCTAAAGTAATTTTTTTAGAAAATGTCTCAAATCTTATTGACCATGATGAATGCAAAACCTTCATCACTATGTTTAGTGCCTTATCTGAATTGAACTATTCTGTCAGGTATAGAAATCTTCCGGCAAATGAATATGGAAATACGCCACAAACAAGGAATAGGACCTATGTAGTGGCTTTTTTGGATGAAGAAAAATGCGAGTCTTTTGAGTTTCCTACACCAATAAAAAGAACGGTTGATATTTTTGATATAGTCGATATTCATCAAAAACAAAAGGACATTTATTACTATTCAAAAGAGGATTCATTTTATCCATACTTGATTAGTCGGGTTAAGCGCAATGATTCAATTTACCGTATCCATGACTCAGGTATTCATCTCGCAAAAAACAGGACATGTCCAACGC
Source organism: uncultured bacterium (assembly GCA_902772945.1). Classification (GTDB taxonomy): domain Bacteria; phylum Cyanobacteriota; class Vampirovibrionia; order Gastranaerophilales; family Gastranaerophilaceae; genus Stercorousia. The sequence continues at coordinate 984 of CACYCU010000112.1, forward strand.
TTACCGCTTCAATGGGAACAAGAAAAAACATGGTACCTCTTGTAATAGATGATTTTGGATACCGCAAATTAACTGTTCGTGAATGCCTTGACTTTCAAGGATTCCCAAAAGAATTCTATTTCCCTAAAGGAACAACAATTCAAAATGCATATAAGCAAATTGGCAACTCTGTTTGTGTGCCTGTAATAAATAGACTTGCAGAGCAAATAAAATCAGTACTTTGTTAATAGTTTGCATAATCCTAGACTAATGTTAAACAATTGGGAACTATTCTGCAAACCACTTTTCTGCATTTACTAAATAAATAGTATTAATGTTATTGAAACTAAAGAATAATAATTGTTCAATTATGACATTCAAACTTAATATGAAAGTATCAGTTTCACACTCAAAGCAAATATGGGAACTTGGCATGACAGAGAGCCGATTATTAAAGATAATTACGGAATCCGCAAACTGACACCTCAAGAGTGTTTGGCTTTAATGGGATTTCCAGAGGAGTTTAACTTCCCAGATATTTCAATCAGAAGTGCATACAAACAGGTTGGAAATTCGGTGTGCGTGCCGATTGTTAACAAAATTTCAAAAAAAATATAATGTTGTTTTTTTGGGTTTACAGAAAACTTATATAAAGAAAGTAGAGTGATTAATATGACGATTAAGTATTGCTGCAAAAAACTCAGTCAAAAAAAAGAAGAAGAAATAAAGAGTAGTGTAGAAGAATTCTCCAAATTATTTATTCCAGTTGAGGATACCCTTTATATTTTCGAAGATTTAAAAACAAATGCTTTATTTTGTGAATGTCATATTTATGCTGATAAAGTCGTTTCTTACGGAACAATCGATAGTCCATTAGACTCAGAAAACCAAGCTGAATATAGAGCAAATAGAGATGTGGTAGAAGACAATAATGCCTTTATTCAAATGAAGGAAGATGCAAAACGACAACGATCATTCAGCAATATTGTAGCAGAGTACATTACAACTTTTGACCAAGAGCATCCTCTCAAAATAATTGGAGGACAACATCGCTTCATTGCAATATTGGAAGCAAGGGATGCTGATGTAAATCAATTGCATGGAATAAAGGTATATTTTGGATTGAATACTGAACAAAGATTAGACGTGCAATTGATTTCAAACACTAATATTGCAGTTTCTTCTGATTTACTTGACAGAATGTTAGAAACCGTTAAAGGTCCGCAATTGAGAACCTGGTGTCAACAAGTAGGTTTACTAAATAATGAAGAAGATTTTGCCGATAGAAAACAGAGGGGCGGAAGAATAACTGTACGCGCTGCCCGTTCTTTTATAATGAATTATTATAATGGAAAAATGGTAAAAGCAGACACATTTCAAAATGTTCGAACTACTCCAATTTTAGCTAAAACTGGTGGCGTTGACGAAGAGTGGGAACAATTGAAATATAAGAACAAAGATATGTGGGAAGACAAGGAATTGAATGAGGCTGGAAAACAGTTTGCAAAACTAATTAAAACTCAAAGAGAATACTACAATCGAGGCGGAAAAACACAGAACAGCGATTTTGCAGATAAAGCTTTAAGTTATGCTGTTCTTTCAGCTTGGGCATTTGTTGCTGGTGTTTTACAAAGTAATACTGTTCGTTTAAACAGACACTATGCACTAAGTGACGAAACCAAAACCGATCCGCTCAACGCAAAAGTCCTTGCAAAAGCTAAGCACAAAACAGACCCTGATAATTATCGTGGTTTAGGGACGCGAACTGATGTAAAAGACAGAGGGCGACTTACAGAATTATTTTATTTTCAAGCCGAAAAAGGTTCTGGGATTACGAAAGAACTAACTGCTGCTGCTATTGCAAAATATTATGCAAAATTAGCAGTGATCGAGGCGGAAGAAGCTGCAAAGAAGGTGTAAAATTGGATTTTGATAGTTTTGTAACACAACTTTTTGAAGAATCTAAATCATTTTTTGAAAAAGCAAAAAAAACAACTGATACAGATTCAAAAGATGCATATTTACATTCAAGTTTATTACTAATAATGAGTTGCCTGGAAGCATGCGTTAATTCTATTGCTGAGGAATTAATGATAGATCCGTATTCTGAAAAATATGATCTTTTAGAACAATCTTTATTGTTAGAAAAAGATTTTATATTTGAAAATGGACATTATAAACTTGGAAATAGACTAAAAATATATCGAACAATTGACCGAATAGAGTTTTTAATTTATAAATTCTCTGGAAAAGAAATACCAGTTGATGCTGAATGGTTTTTAAGTCTTAAACAAAGTTTTGATATTAGAAACCGATTAGTGCACCCAAAAGAGTACATAAAAATAACCGAAAAACAAGTTGAAAATGCAATCAAATCTGTTCTAGAAACAATAAATGAAATATATAAGGCTGTTTACAAAAGAGCTTTTCCTGCCTATGGGTTTGGAATAACAAGCAGATTAGATATTGTCTAATAGATAGAATGGTTCATTGTCTTATTTTAGATAAATCGTTCTTTGTTAGCAGGCTGTTCAAATTTTTATTCTCTCATAAACAAAGGAAACTATATAGTTTATTAATCCATTGATTTCTAATTAAAAATTTTATTAAAAGCGAAAACAAATCAAGTCATTACTGTTAGACTCTACCGCCGATAGAGGAACCTATCGGCGGTATTTTTTATTCACGCTTCACTTTAACCGATTGTTTTGAGTGGTAGAACATAGTCGTTGTTGTGGCAACTACATAGTTGATGATTTAATTCGGGTGCAGGCATATCACCGCGCCACGAGGCGCTTTATACTAAAAATGATTACAGAACCATGCGTTTCCTCCATAAGCACCAATGGAAGTTATATTTATAACATAAAATATGCTTAAAACAAATAATGCTCGGTTTTATTTTACAAAGCATTTTACCGGTCGCCGTGACTATTTGCCTTTATTTTTGCACTGTGATATAATAAACAAAACCAAATCTTTTGAGGCAATAACAAAC
>CACYCU010000113.1 GCA_902772945.1 uncultured bacterium
AGCTGAAGTTACAACTTTTTTAATATTTTCAATATCAAAGTTATCAAGTTCAATTGCATCTGCACCAAGTTCTACAGCTTTCACAAGTTCTGAAGGAACAATTGAAGATACGAAAATTGGCATATCAGTCATTTCTCTGATTTCAGAGATAATTTCAGGTTTTGCACAAATATCAACGGCTGAAGCTCCTGCTTGTTCTGCTGAAGTTACCACTTTTTTAATGTTTTCGATATCATAATTATCGATACCTGCAATAATTTTTACTGCTCTCTTTTCTGTTAAGTGTTGTCTAAATAAATCAATTCTGCTCATAATAATATCCTTTCAAATAATAACTGTTTGAATTATACATTAAAATTGTAATAAATACAATAACTAATATAAAAATAAATTTCTTGGGGAATGAAATATATTTCTTTATTCAAATAATATAATTGTCATCCTGAAAAATATTTCATGGGATTCTTCGCTTTGGGATGACAACCAAAAAATTTTTATTGGAGATTTATGATAAAAAAAATATTTTTTGTTTTAACGTTTTTAGTATTACCTGCATATTCGCAAACTTTTAATCAAGATGAAATGATAAACATTACCGTTTACGAAAAAATCAACCCTGCAATTGTCGCAATAGAAGCTGATTTAGAAGATGGATTTTCTGCGGGAACAGGATGTATTGTCAGAAGTGACGGAATAATTTTGACCGGTTCACATGTGGTTGATGATGCTCAAAATATTGAAGTAACAACAGCAAACGGTAAAAATTACAAAGCTTTTTTAATAGCTCAAATGGGAAAAAATAAGGATCTGGCATTATTAAAGATTGAACCAAAAGAAAAATTAAGAACGATATCCTTTGGAGATTCAGAACAGGTAAAAGTCGGACAAAAGGTCCTTGCAATCGGCAACCCATTCGGCTTTTCGGGGACACTCACTTCAGGTATAGTTTCAAGAATAGATTATACAAAAGGCAGAATCCAAACTGATGCCGCGATAAACCCCGGTTGTTCAGGCGGTCCGCTCGTAAATTCTCAAGGAGAAGTTATCGGAATCTCTCAATCTATATTTAATCCCGACAATAACATGTCAAATATTGGCATAGGATTCGCTATACCGGTTAATGAAGCAAAAAAATTTATTCAAACAACAAACTTAAATGAACTTATTGCAAAACAAAATTACAATCAAAAAAAATAATTGTCCTTAAGATTAACTTTATGATATAAATAAATTATGTTAGAATTCTTAGGATTATGCGTTCAAAATTTAATTAAAAGCATAAAATATCTGTTTAGAGTCAGATTTTCTGCTGTTTTGACACAAGCTGCAGCAATAAGCTATGATTCTTTACCAATTTCATTAATTATTGCTTTTATTGCAGCAGCAGTTATTGCTATACAGGTTTCGAAACAATTTTTAATGAGTGGTGCCGAAACATATATCGGCGGAACAATAGCTATAGTCATGATTAGAGAAATAGCTCCAGGCTTTGCAGCTTTGGCAATAGGTGCAAGAGCCGGCACTGCGATTTCTGCAGAAATTGCAAATATGCAAGTTACAAGTCAGGTCGATGCTCTAAAAACCCTAAAAGTTGACCCAATAGGATATTATTTTACGCCAAGAATTTTAGCTGCTGCTATCACTGTTCCTATGGTTGTTTTGCTTGCTGAATTTGTGGGAATTACAGGCGGTATGTTAGTGTCCAGCTTAACAATAAATCTTCATCCTGCAAGATACCTACATTCCGCTTGGTTATGGATGTCTACAAAAGATATATATATAAGCTTATTTAAAGGAGTTATCTTTGGAGCTCTTATGGCTCTTGTTTGTGCAACAAGGGGATATCAAACACACGGCGGAGCTAAAGATGTCGGCATATCGACAACACAAGCCGCCATACTTTCAACCATTTACTTACTTGTTGCTGACTTTTTAATTGATTTGGTATTTTACATTATTAAATAAACTCTGCACATCTTGCAGATTATATAAAGTATTTTTAATTAAAAATTTACCACAATTTTTCAAGCAATCATGCCAAATATTTTTGAACTGTTTCTTTACTAAACACTTCAATGCTGTCTTTTGAATGAATAAAAATCATACAACTTATAATAGACTTCAGCGTTTCAAAATCCGAGAAAGACAATTTATATCTTAAATCTTCCATATTATTTGCTAAAAATTCCATAATAATTGTTTTATTGTCAAAAACCAGACTTGAAAAATAATCAAAAGAATCTTTTGTTTTAATTCCTTCCAAATAAATTATGTCAGGCGACTGAAATTCTATAAATCGTGAAGCTTTGTCCATATTAAAGCCCACATTCTCGTTTAACTCACATTGATGAACTTCTTTTAGATTATATTTTGCAATACTTTCCAAAGTCATAATATTTTTATTTTTATTTACAGCTTCAAGAAGAAGTGAATAGATAATATGAGTTTTTCCGCTTAGTGGAGAACCGCATACAATTATTATTCCCGGATTTTGAAGTGCAGATTTAATTACATTTAAATTTGATTCCGATTTTATAATATTATTCAATGGTTTGGGTGGTTTGTAAATTTTTAAAAATATTCTTTCACCCATAATTGTAGGAAAAGTTGAAATACTTGCAACAACAAGCATCTCATCAACCTTAAAATTCAATTTGCCAAGCTGAGGAACTTCACTTACGGCGGCATCAAGTTCGGCAAGATTTTTTAGCCTTGCTATGAATGATGATGTTAGCACAGAAGGTATATTTCCTTTATTTAATATTTCACCGTCTTTTTTGAAATTTACGGTAAAGCCGGAATCTTCCCTCTGAAAAATCACTTCATGAACTTCCTCTAATATAGCCTGTTTTAAAATAGATCTTATTATTTTTTGAATATGATTGTCAGATAAATCTTCACTATGTAATTCATCTCTCCAATCATAACCGGCATTTTTATCAGTATAAATTTCACCTACTATAATATCATCTTTATAAAGCTCATCAATTTTTCTCAATATACTATCTTCTGAAGATACTACCGGTTCTATAGAGCATTCAGCTGTTTCAATAATTTTATCGATTGCAAACAAGTCCAAAGGATCTGCCATTGCTACAGTTAAGGTTTCTTCTATTTTAAACAAAGGAATTATTCTGTATTTGCGAGCATCATTTGAACTTATAAATTTCAAACATTTTTCATCTATCGCATAATCATCCAAATTTACATAAGGTATATGTAATTTTGCTTCCAAAAATTTCAAAATAGTATCTTCGGAAAGTGTTCCCGAATTTATTAAAGCCTTGCCAATATTGATATTTTGAGCACTTGCAATTTCTTGAGCTTGTTCTAAAGTTTCATAAGCAACAAGACCGTCCCTGACAAGATCGTACTTTAATTTTTCTAAAGTTTTATTTGTAACTTGAGTTTCCATACTATTTCAAATATTCTTCTACTTTTTTAACAACTTCATCCAATTCAAACGGTTTTGTAATATACTCATCTGCACCTGTTTCTTCTCCAATCAATTTATCTTCTTCTTGAGAACGTGCAGTTACCATCAATATCGGAATATTTTTATATTTAGAATCATATTTTAAGAGTCTGCTGATTTTATAACCGTTTATTTTCGGCATCATTACATCGAGTATTATCAAATCAGGAGTTAACTCCTTGGCAAGACGCAAGCCATCTTCACCATTATCCGCAGTATAACAAGTATATTCTGCAGCCTCTAAAACAAATTTTAAACTTTCAACTATATCCTGTTCGTCATCAACTATTAATATCTTTTTCATAAAAACCTCTACTGGCATTATAACATATTAGGAAAAGTCTTCCATTTTGTTAAAATTTTGTAAAATACCTATGCGGGAATTATAAATGTAAACTTTGAGCCTTTATCAAGTTCACTGTCACACCAAATTGCACCTTTATGAGCTTCTAAAAGCTGCTTTGCAATAGGCAAGCCCAAACCTGTTCCGCCGACTTTTCGAGATAATGAGTTTTCTATTTGCGCAAATTTATCAAAAGCATGGCACAAGTCTTCCTGCGCGATTCCTATACCCTCATCTATTACATCAACTTCAATGTATCTATCCTGCAATAATTTTATTTCTTCCCTAAAAGATTCATTTATTATAATATCATTTTTACTTACGAGTTTTGATATTATCTTAATATTTTTACCTTCCGGAGTAAATTTTATTGCGTTTGAAACCAGATTTGTAAGCACCTGTTCAAGTCTCTGTGCATCTGCATTAACATCAGGAAGATTATCTTCAACACATACCGCCAAATTTAAGCCTTTTGATTTTGCGACTTCAGACAAAGCTGTTTTTACATAATCAATAACAGTATTTATATTAGTCGGAGCAAACTTAAATTCCATCTTGCCGGCTTCAATTTTTGACAAATCAAGCAAATCATTAATTATACCCGATAATCTCTGAACATTTCTCATTGCCATAGACAAAAATTTATCTGCAGATTCTGTAACTTCACCGCATCTTCCGCTAAACAATATGTCCAAAGAATTTTTTATAGAAGTTAAAGGGGTTCTCAATTCGTGTGAAACTATTGAAATAAATTCTGATTTTAAGCGTTCCAATTTTTCCAGTTTTAAATTTGTTTCTATAATCTCCTGATACAAAGTCGCACTTTTTAGTGGAAGCGCAACCTGCTGCGCTATTGTTTGGAAACAGGCCGAATCATCAGATGAGAAATTTCCGTCTTTAAAAATCTCAACAAACCCAAATACATTTTCTGAAAGCTTTATCGGAGCAAACATATTATCATACTGAAATAAATTGAAGGTAAATCGATTTGAATTATTTTTGACATGTTTGATAACTTTTAACTTATCAATTTCAATATTAAAGGGTTGCTTTTTCCCTTCAAATACTGAATTGTAGTTTAATATAGCACGTAACTTTAGAGCAGAAATTAATTCATCAGACAATTCATAAAGAGAATCCAAAATTAGCACTGGTTCATTTTCGGTACATAAAGAAAAAGTGCAATTTAGGGAAAAGCTTAATGCTCTATCCATTCCTTCAGACATAATTTTAAGCAATTGAGATTTATCCAAAGTACCCGCAAATTGAGAACTGGTATTATAAAGAGCGTTCAATCGGTATAAACTGTCGGCCAAATCCTTATTTGATGAAGATAACATCTCCAATGAATTTTTCATTCTTGTATTTACCGCTATTGTTGATGTTATCAAATCCTCAGACATATCACTTGTTATAAAAGCATTTGCAAATTTTACAAATTCTTTATCCGCTGAATTTGAAGAAATTAACAAAATTATTATTGAATTTTCACAATGAAGTTTTATATTCTTTGAAACCGCCTTGATATTCTCAAAATTCTGATCAATTATAATTACATCCGGAGTATCAACGCTTATTATGTCATCTATTAGTGAAATGTCTGACAAATTGTAATATTCATAATGATTGTTAGAAAAAATTTCTTTAAACTTTTTTATATATTTTACATTCTCAGATATGAATAAAATTTTAATCATACTACAATTTTATTCATATAACTCAATTTGGGCAAATTGATTAAAATAGTTAACTCTTTTTCTTTTGAGTTTTTTGACTTTTTGTTTTGCCATTGTTTTTTCGAGGCGAGCTCTGAGTTGTATATGAAGTTTGAATACGTTTTACACTATACACGTCAGGAATAGCCTGAATACTTAGAATTACTTTTTTCAAAGTATCAATATTGTCAAGTTCTATACCTAACTCGATTATACCAAGTTTTCCGTTTTTGGATTTTACGTTTGCATAATTAATGTTTGTATTATTGTCAGACACAGCAGCTATTACGTCTTTTAAAAGCCCCATTTTTTCGGATGTTTCTACCCTGATAGTTGTGTTATAAGTTTTATTTACATTATCTCCGGACCATTTAATATCCATTAATCTTTCCGGTTCTATATGGTCAAGTGTTTGGCAATCTATCCTGTGAACGGTTACACCTTTAGCTCTGGTAACTACCCCGACAATCGGTTCACCGGGGATTGGAGAACAGCATTTTGCAATAGAATACATAAGCCCCTCAAGACCAATAATATCCTTTTCGCCTTTTCGCTTCGAAGTTCCATGAAATTCCGGTGATTTTGCCGGAGTTTCAGGTTTTTTTAATTTGTTTATAACTTTATTTAATGTAGTTTCGCCATAACCTAACGCAGCAAACAAATCTTCTGCAGAAACATAATTCATTTGTTTTGCTATTTTATCAAATTCGCCGGATTTGAAATATTCATCAAACACCGATTTAGTCAATTCATGCTCAAGATTTGATTTTCCGACTTCAATATGTTCTTCTCTGTTATTTTTCTTAAACCACTGCTTAATTTTTGATGCTGCCTGCTTTGTAACTACAAAATTTAACCAATCAAGCCTTGGGGCAGGAGTTTTAGATGTTAAAATTTCAACAATATCACCATTATGCAATTTTGTATCAAGTTGTGCAATACGACCGTTTATCAATGCTCCTACAGTCTTATTACCGACCTCTGAGTGGATTCTATAGGCAAAATCTACCGGTGTTGCATTTACCGGTAAATCAAAGACATCCCCGTTTGGCGTAAACGCAAATACCTGATCTGAAAATAAATCTAATTTTACGGAATTCACATAATCTTCGGCTGATGTCATTTCTTTATTATATTCAGCCATTTTTCTCATCCAGGAAAACTGAACATCAGATGCATTGTTTGCCTTTTCGGAGCCTTTTTCTTTATATCTCCAGTGAGCCGCAACACCATATTCTGCTACTTCATGCATTTGCCAAGTTCTAATTTGAACCTCTAACGGTTTTGATCTCGGTCCGATAACAGACGTGTGCAAAGACTGATACATATTACCCTTTGGCATAGCAATATAATCTTTAAATCTGCCGGGAATCGGTTTAAATTGAGAGTGAATTAATCCTAAAACTTCATAACATTCTTTTTCGCTATCAACAATTACTCTTACCGCCGTAATATCATAAAGGTCATGGAATGCTATATTTAATCGTTTCATCTTACTGTAAATACTGTAATAATGTTTTGCTCTGCCGGTAATTTGGGCATTTATTCCGCTTTTTTTAACATCCTGAGAAATCTTATCTATTAAAAGTTTTACAGTTGCCTCTCTTTCAGCTTTTGTTTGTGCAACAAGCTGAGCTATTTCAAAATACTTGTCAGGTTCTAAATAACGCAAAGACAAATCTTCAAGTTCTGCCTTGACACGTCCGATACCTAAGCGATTTGCAAGAGGTGCAAATATATCTAAAGTTTCTCTTGCAATTTTTTGCTGCTTGTTTGCAGCCATAAAATTTAGAGTTCTCATGTTATGCAATCTATCAGCAAGTTTTAAGAATATTATTCTCACATCACTTGCCATCGCAATAAATAATCTTCTAAAATTTTCTGCTTGACGTTCTTCTTTTGACTTAAACTGAAGTTTTCCGAGTTTAGTAACCCCCTGAACCAAAGTCAAAACATCTTTTCCAAAAAGTTCTTCAATTTCTTCAGGCTTTGTATCCGTATCTTCCAAAACATCATGCAAAAATGCCGCTTCCAAAGTATGCGAATCTACCTTAAGGCCTACCAATATTTTTGCGACTTCGACAGGATGAATTATATAAGGTTCTTCAGAAATCCTATACTGTCCTTCATGCAATTTTTTTGCAAAAAGATAGGCTTTTTCTATTTCTTTTATCTCTTCGTCAGATCTTTGTTGAGCCAAAAGCTCTTTTTTTATATCTTCAAAAAGCGGTTTTTCACTCATGATATAATCATAATACAGATTTTATTTTAAATTTTCAAGTAAATAGACCAATTATCATACATAAGGATTACTAATTTGATAAAAGAAACTAAAAACGGCTTAATACTAATTGTACGGATTTCACCGAACGGATCAAAAAATGAATTTATAAGAAACGGTGAAGATTTAAAAATAAAAATAACCTCACCGCCGGTAGACGGAAAAGCAAACAAAACATTAATAGAATTTTTATCAAAAACATTTAAAGTTCCAAAAAGTTCATTTGAAATAATAAAAGGTGAAACCTCAAAAGAAAAAACTATCCTAATCAATAATATTAACAAAGAAAAATCAGAACAAATAAAAAGTTTTGTAAATTCAATAACATAATAGGTTGAAAATCGACATTCATTGGGTTATTATCAACTGTACAATGAATAATCAGTCTTTAAAACTTCATCACCATCATCATAGTGTCCTTGAGAGACTATGAAGATTTGCGATGAAAATTCTCAATTCATTAATATAGTCTTTCAAGGTTAATTGTAAGACTATTTTTTTTATGAATGGAGATTGAAATGGCAATATCAAATATAATATCGGCAATAGGAAATAACAGCAGCATTTACCCGTTAATAGTCCGCGACTGCGGAATAGAAGTGCCCGCAAAAATTGGAATAACATACAATCAAAACAAAAAAGAATCTAAAGAAATTGCATATTTGGCTGCAAGAGAAAGATTCCTTGACGAATATTCCACATCTGCAGTTTGGCTGGGCGGAATTCCTCTAATTAGCAAAGTTTGCGACTATTTTATTAATAAACTAGGGATGAATCCAAATATTAATCTAAAATTGTTTAAAGAAGAAAAATTCCAAGGAGTTGAATATAATATAAAAAAATTTCAAGATACTGCTCCTGTTGAAGTTAAAGAGCTTATTAAAGCAAAAAACAACAAAAAGTTACTTGAAAAAGCTCTTGCCGGAAAATTTATAGCATCAACATCAATTCCAATTTTGTTTATGGGATTTATACTCCCCAAATTAGTCTTTGCATCTTCTGCCAAAAAAATAGAAGCTATGCGGCAAAAAACAACAAATTTTGTAAAAAAAGAAAGATTTTTTAAAGATAATTCAGTTTCATTTAAAGGAAATTGGATTACGACAACTGCCAATTTTACTACCCAAAACAAAATGGCTGTAACTGATGGCGGTTATGCTATAGGAAGAATATCAACAGCACGAAATAAGTATGAATCAATTGATTTGGCTTTTAAAATGTCAGGAATGATGCTTTTAAATTTTGTAACTCCAAAATGGATTGAAAAAGCTCTTGATACACTAACAGGGAAACAACTTGATCCAATAATCCTTGCTGACAAAGATTTTTTAAGCGTAGTAAAAAAAGGAGCTCTTAAGCTTCCCAAAAGTTCTAAACCTGAAGATTTATTCAAATTTATTGATAATCTTAAAAACAAAGATACAAATTTTATAAAATATGCTAAAAAATTCGAAATAATTAAAATTCTTGATAATGGTATAAGAGACCCAAGAGCATATGTAGATATAAAAAAACTAGGCAAATTCAGAGATGAACTCGAAAATTTTGTAAACAAAACAAAAACTTTAAACCAAACAGATTATAAAAAAATAATAAAAAAATCAAAAGCACTAAAAAATTCAAATATATTGACAAATGTAGCAATAAGCAGCTTCCTGCTTGCTTATGTTCTTCCCAAATGCCAATTTGCATTCAGAAAACTTGTTACAGGATCTGATTTAGAACCGGGACTTGCACCGGCAGAAAAAAATTTAACAACAAGGAATAATAATCTCAAAATCTGTTGATGTTGAATCAGATTTTATCAATTTTAATTCCCCATTCTGCGCCTTTATATTTTCAAAACATATACATAGTCCAAGGCCGCTACCTGTTTCTTTTGTTGTAAAACCCTGAGTAAAAATTTCTGATTGTATTTCTTTTGGTATACTTTTACCGTTATTTGAAAATTTTATGCTTAAATTATTTTCATTTTTGAAAACAGATATAGTTATTTCGCCTTTTTCATCAATTGATTCTATTGCATTTTTTATAATATTTACAACGCAAGCCAAAAATTTGTTTTCGTCTGCAACCATCGAGGTTTTTGCGGGACAATTAAGCAATATTTTGATATCTTTATCTTGAATATATATAACAGATAAATTTATAGCCTCTTTTAATATACTTTCGGCATTAATTTTTTTTAAATCTAAATTATCCAAAGCCTTTAAATCAATTAAATTGCTGCTCATAATCTTTAAAGATTTTGTTATACAGCATAAAGCATTTTCAACTGATGGATTTTTGTAATTTGATTTCTCAAGATGCTTTTTTATAACCTGGGAATACAATTCACAGATTGAAATTTGATTTCTGATTTCATGAGCTACACATCTCGCCTGACTTCTCATTATATACTCCTAATAAAAAACAGGGGTCTTTTAAGACCCCTGCCCAAACTAAAACTATACTGCAATTTTATGTTTTGTTGCAAATCCGTTATTTAATGCATAAAGAACAGCTTGAGTTCTGTCATTTACTTGCAACTTTTGGAAAATATTATTTACATGAGTCTTAACTGTAGTTTCTGATATAAACAATTTTCCTGCAATACCCTTATAGTTATTACCCTGAGTAAGCAAATCCAACACTTCTTCTTCCCTCGCAGTCAAATATGACAAAAGATTTTCTTCGGACAATTTTGCATTTTCTTCCTTGAAGGAATTTTGAAAATACTCAAAAAATCTTGAAGTAAGGGCTGTTGGCAAATATATTTTACCTGCAGCAACCTCATCCATAGCATAAATTAATTGAGCTGAAGCCATAGTTTTTAGAACATAACCCTTTGCACCTATCTTCATAGCTCTAAATATTAAGTCAGCATCATCATATCCGCTCAATGCAATAACCCTGATACCCAAGTCTAATTTTTCAATCTCTTGAATTGCTTGCAAGCCATCCTTTTCCGGCATATTAATATCCATCAAAATCAAATCCGGACGGTATTTTTTTGCAAGATTAATACCCATATTAGCACTTGTAGTAGCACCAACAACATCATAGCTGCTTTCAAGTGTTATTAATTCTTTTACTCCTCTCAAATGGTCTGCATTATCATCGATAAGCAAAACTCTTGATTTTCTTTTAAACTCTCTCATATCCAAATCTCCCTGTTCTACACTTTTGATACTACAACTTTTAGACGGTTGTTTTCATCCATGACCTGATTGATATTTAAAGTATGGCAGTTTGAGAATGTGTCCTACATCTTTGGATTGATAAATTATCTCAACCATGCTCTACATCATGCTTTTACTAAATAGCGCCGCATGATTGATTAAATTTTTAACTCATATTTTTAGTCTAATCTTGTTGTGGTATAATTTTTAAATAAGAGGGTATGCGTATGGAAATTTTAATATTTTTGGGTGGTTTTTTTATTGGCGCTTTGTGCGTTTTTATTCCGTTTTTTATAATTAATAAAAACAACAGACGAACTGCATCTTCTCAAGAACTAATACTGGAAAAAATGCAGGAGCAAATGAAACTTCATTTTGAAAATACGGCAAATAGAATATTCAAAGAGACTTCGGGAGAATTATCAGAACATAATAAAGAAAAGTTAGAAGAATTTTTTAAACGCTTTAAAGAAAAATTGGAAGATTTTGAAAAACGTTCAGAAGAAAATTTCAAAACAGAGACAGAAAACTTTACGAAATTTGACTTAAATATAAAAAATTTCTTAGAAACCGGTAATAAAATTTCACAAGATGCAAATTCTCTTGTTAATGTAATGAGAGCAGACAACAGAACCTCAGGACGTTGGGGAGAAATTGTGCTTGAAAAAGTATTGGAAGCTTCCGGTTTAAGAAAAGACGAAGAATATAAAATTCAAATGGGAACATCTGAAGGCAGACCTGATGCCACAGTATTTTTACCCGAGGGGAGATGTATTTATATAGAC
>CACYCU010000114.1 GCA_902772945.1 uncultured bacterium
AGATACTATTAATTTAAATGAAATGGAATATTACAAATTAATTGCTTGTCCCCATAATATACATAACTGCAATAGGTAAAGTAATTAATTTTACCGGAAATAATATAGTATCGCCGAGTCCTCTAGCTATTGAATTTACAACTTTTTTAGTCGGCTGAACACTGACTTTTTCGCCATCAATAATTACATATGGAACGCCCGAATAGGATTTGACAATATTCTCAGGTAAATAATTAAAACCGGTAAATTTATTTTGTTTAACATCATAAATTCCACATTTTTTCAAATTATTATCACAGACTTTGTAAAATCTACTAAACACAGAACCTCCATCCAACTCAACACTTCCCGCATCAGAAGTAAACAAAGGCTCTAAATCTTTGTTATACAAAATACTTCCAAGATATAAATCATTATTTTGAGCTGAACCGGTTACAATATGCACATAATACAAATTTCTGACTTTGTCATATCCGACAATTTTATACCTGGATTTTAAAATATTAAGCTTATCCTCTGATTTAAAATTTTGACCTTTTATTTTAAAATCTTTAAAAATATAATTATTTGCCGTTTTTGTAAAAGGTTCCTGATTATTGGAATTTAACCATATATCTGAAGCCTGCGCACTCAAGCCGATTAATAATAAAATTGTAATTATAATATTTTTCAATATTACCTCTTATTTAACAACTATATTAACCAATTTTTTCGGAACAACAATTGTTTTTACAATAGTTTTTCCGCTTGTCAATTCTTTAATTTTTTCACTTGATAGCGCAAGTTCTTTCAATTCATCCTGTGACAAAGCTTCGTCAGCCTCTATTTTATCTTTTACTTTACCGTTTATTTGAACAATAAGCGTAATAGAGCTTGCTTTAGCAAGATTTTCGTCCCATTCCGGCCATTTTTGGTCGTGAACAGAACCCTCACCACCAAGTTCATGCCAAGCTTCTTCTGTCAAATGAACCGCCACCGGTGACATCAATTTAATCATCGTGATTATTGCGAAACTCAAAATAGCCTTGTCTTCATCGTCAAGACTTGTTTTCTTGCCACGCCAATCATAAATCGCATTAACAAGTTCTCTGTATTTAGAAATAACAGTATTAAATTGAAAATCATTTGAGATATCATTTGTAATACCTTTTATCGACATATGAACTATTCTCAACAAATCATCATTTTCTTTTTTCTTCAATGCTGCTAAATTCGTATAACACAATGATATATCATCTGCATTTGTTGAAATTAATCTCCAAACTCTGTTCAAGAACTTGTAACATCCTTCTACACCTGCATCTGACCAATCAAAATCTCTTGCCGGCGGTGAATCTGAAAGAATAAACAACCTTGCTGTGTCAGCTCCGTAATTTTCAAATATTTCATCGGGATCAACCGTATTACCCTTTGATTTTGACATTTTTGAGCCGTCTTTCAAAACCATCCCCTGAGTTAACAGATTTTTAAACGGTTCATCAAAATCAAGCAATTCACAATCCCTTAGTGCCTTTGTTATAAACCTTGAATACAAAAGGTGAAGAATTGCATGCTCAATACCGCCGACATATTGATCAACAGGCAGCCAATGATTTACTTTTTCTCTGTTAAAGCATTCTTTATCATTTTTCGCATCTGCATATCTCAAATAATACCAGCTGGAACACATAAATGTATCCATTGTATCCATTTCTCTGACTGCATGACCGCCGCATACAGGACATATTGTATCCTTAAATGTCTTAGATGTTGTAATTGGTGACTTACCCACAACCGAAAAATCAACATCTTTTGGCAGCAACACAGGAAGCTGTTCTTCGGGAACAGGTTGAATTCCGCACTTGTCGCAATACACTACAGGAATTGGAGCACCCCAGTACCTTTGACGCGAAATCAGCCAATCTCTCAATCTGTATTGAGTCTTAAATTCTCCAAAACCCTCGTCCACAGATTTTTGAGTAATTGCTTTTTTTGCCTCAGTATTCTTCAAACCGTTAAACTCACCGGAATTTACAAGTACACCTTCTTCCGTATAAGCTTCATTTTCACAATTTGACGGATTTTCCTGATTTTGAATAACAACTTTCATCGGCAATTTGTATTTTTTTGCGAAATCAAAATCACGAGTATCATGAGTCGGAACTGCCATAACAGCACCCGTTCCGTATTCAGCCAAAGCATAATCTGCTGTCCATAACGGGAAAATCTCACCGTTAAACGGATTTTTACAATGAGTTCCTAAAGGTACACCCGTTTTAACTCTTTCTGTAGATAATCTTTCAATTTCTGACATTTTTCTTGCATTGGCTCTGTATGCCTCAACTGCATCTTTATTTTCGGATGTTGTTAATTTTTCTATATCGGAATACTCAGGAGCCACCACAAGATATGTTATACCGTATACAGTATCCGGTCTTGTCGTATATACAGGGACTTCCATTTTTTCGCCGTTTGGAGCATCAACAACAGGAAATCTAAATATTGCACCTTGAGATTTGCCAATCCAATTTGCCTGCATAGTTTTAACATTATCGCCCCAGCCTGTAAGCTTGTCCAAATCTTCAAGCAAAACTTCTGCGTAATCAGTTATCTTTAAAAACCACTGAGATAAGTATTTTTTCTCGACAACATGGTCGCATCTCCAGCATTTTCCATCAATAACTTGTTCATTTGCAAGTACCGTACCGCAATCTTCACACCAGTTTACGGCAGCTTCTTTTTTATAAGCTAAACCTTTTTTATATAATTGCAAAAATAGCCACTGTGTCCATTTATAATAGTCAGGTTTGCATGTTGTAACTTCTCTTTCCCAATCATAAGAAAGTCCAAGCATCTTTAATTGTTTTGTCATATATGCAATATTTTCCACTGTCCATTTTTCAGGATCTGCCCCATGCTTCATTGCGGCATTTTCAGCAGGCAAACCAAAGCTATCCCATCCTATAGGGTGAAGCACATTGTAACCGTTTAGTTTTTTAAATCTTGCTATAACATCAGTTATTGTATAGTTTCTGACATGCCCCATGTGCAGTTTACCTGACGGGTACGGAAACATTGAAAGAGCAAAGTATTTAGGTTTATCACTCTCATCAGGGGTATAAAAAGTCTTTTTATCTTCCCATATTTTTTGCCATTTTTTTTCTATTTCCTGCGGAAAATATGCTTCTTTCATCTTTTTCTCTCCTAATCTCTTGAAAAAAATATAGCACAAAAATAAATTTTAATGTATAATATTCGTATGAAAAAGATATCCGTTTTATTAATTTTGGCTTTACTTTTGGGCTTTAGTGCTCAAACTCCTACTTATGCAGGGATTTTTACAAAGTATAAAGCCCGTATTGAACAAAATAAAATACAGAAAACAACTACAGAAGAAATCAAACATGTTATGGAACTTCAAGACAAGTTCGCAAACAATCATGAACTGAAAAAGCTCAAAAGGCTCTATTCATCAGATTATGTTAATTCCGACGGTTTCAATGTTGATGCCGCATTTAAGATGATTGAAGAAACTTGGGAAACTTATCCTGATATTTCATACACCACAGAAGTTAAAAATGTACAGTTCTCTGATAATTATGCTACAGTTCTCGTAAAAGAAACTGCAGTTGCAGCTCCGAAAGAAAAATTCGGCGAATTTGAAACTGTCGGAGAATTATATTCCGAATCTAAGTGCGTATATTATATGGAAAAGCATGGGCAATTTTGGCAAATTGTATCGGAAAGAGTTATAGACGAAGTTTCAACTTTAAAATTTGGCGAAGCTAGATATGTCAATATTGAACTTAATGCCCCAAAACAAATAGGTTCAGGAAAAAACTATACGGCAACCTTAAAAGTTGACGCTCCAAAAGACGTAAATATGGTTGCTTCAATAAACCAAGAAAAAATTACATACCCTCAAAAGAAATCCGATGATGCTTTCAGACGAATATCCGATAACATTTTAGAAAGAGTATTTACAGCAAACAAAGATAATGTAAATGAATCAATCATTGCATCTGTCGGATTGACACATGCAGAAAATTATGATGAAAGCAGAATAAGAATATACATGAGCGGTCTTGCATTTATTATGACCAGAGTAAATATCATTCCTGAAAATAAATACATAAATTTTGAGAACAAAAATGAGCAAAACAAGTAAACTAATTTATTTTACAATATGCTACATATTTTTTATATGTGCAAACCTCTATCTGTCAGGCAGTTTGGTTGATAAACTTGCTCAAGGATATACGCTTTCAAACTCTGTATTTTCTCTAAACTATATAAAAAACACGGGTGCAGCCTTCTCTCTTTTACAGAATTCAAGAGAACTTTTAATAATACTATCAGTAGTTGCTCTTGTTTTATTGATTTTATACGTAATCAATCACCTTAAATCAATTTCACTAAAAACCTGTTTTTTTATAGCTCTGTTATCAGCAGGCATAGCCGGGAATTTGCATGAAAGAATAGTTTTTGGATATGTAAGAGATTATTTTCAATTGAATTTTATTAATTTTCCGGTTTTTAATATTTCAGATATTTTAATAAATATAGGTGTTATTGCTCTTATTATTTTAATAATTTTGAAAAGAACAAAATAAATATGATTATACTGGTTGATGAGAATGATGAAAACAAAAGGCTTGACAGTTATCTTGCAGAAATAACTCCTGATTTTTCACGTTCAAAAATTCAAAATTTTATAAAAAACGGAAATATTAAAATAAACTCAAATATCAAAAAGTCATCATATCTGCTAAAAACTAATGATGAAATTAATTTTGAAATTCCTGAAAAAATTGATTTAGAAATTAAGCCCCAAAATATGCCACTGGATATTAAATATGAAGATGAAAATATGCTTGTCGTAAACAAGCCCTCAGGAATGCTGACTCACCCCACAACACTTGAGCGGGAAAATACTTTAGTTAATGCCCTTTTGTATAAATACGGCGACAATCTGTCAGACATAAACGGTGAATTTCGAAGAGGAATTTTACACAGACTAGATAGAAACACATCCGGTTTGCTAATGATTGCGAAAAATAATAAAGCGCACGAATTTTTAGCACAACAAATAAAAGATCACACAATTACAAAAAAATACATTGCAATTGTAAAAGGGGTTATTAAAGAAAATGAATTTGAAATAACAGAACCTATAGGCAGAAATCCTAAGCAACCCAACAAAATGACTGTATCGAAAGACGGAAAACCAAGTAAAACACTCGTAAAAGTTATAGAAAGATTCAAAGATACAACTTATGTTGAGTTAAATCTCATCACAGGAAGAACCCATCAAATAAGAGTTCATATGAAACATATCAATCATCCGATATACAATGATTCTCTATACGGTGCAGGCATCGGAAAAGTAAAAACTCAAGAACAAGTTTTGCAATCTTTTTATTTGAGGTTTACAAAACCTTTTGGAGATGAAATAATAGAATTGAAAATTGAACCGGATGAAAAAATTCAGAAGGTACTAAAATATTTGAGGAGCTAACTTATGCAAATACTATCAATACTCGCAGCACTTAGCGTTAGTATGCTTATATTAATGAATTATCATAACAAAATTTCTATTAACTTGTTAAGTCAAAAATTTGCATCATTAATGCATCTTTCGCCCCATACCCTGACATTTGACCTTGCAATATATACGATGGGTGTATTTTTGTTGGGTATATTATCTGTAGTATTTTTTTTCGCACCTTTATATAAATCGCTCAAAGATAAATACACTTCATACAAACGCGAATTAGAAAGAGGGTCAATTTCTAACACATCAGCTGAAGCCAAAATCGGTGTTTTGGAAAATAAAATTACAGTGCTTGAAAAAGCACTGGAAGATGCTTTAAAAAAGCAAAACTAAATAACTTTTGTCGACACTTGTCCGCTTTCTTCAAAAAGTGTAAACTGAGTTTCTGTCCCCGTATCGTTATATTCAATTATAGACGAAACTCCGGCTCCATCCGCCCTGTAAAAAGTCACACTCAAGAGCTTTTCTGTCTCAATATCATAATCTCTGACAGAAGATATTGTTTTTCCGTCAGATTTATATGTTATACCTTTGATTTCGCGACCGGATTCAGGATTATATATACTCATACTGGACAACCGCTCACACTCATCATAAAATAAAACCTTGTATATCTCACTTTTGGAATTTAATATTTGAACAAGAGACAAATTGTTATCATTGTCAAAAATGCGCTTTATAGTATAGCACTTTTCATCCTCACCGATTAAATCGGCAATTGAATCTTGCACTGGCATAATACCTCCCCGTTTTATATACATATTCCCGAGGATATCTTTTTTATATCATAATGTAAACAAAAATTTACAAAAAAAAGAACAGCTACTGCTGTTCTAAAAATATTGGTTTTACTTTAGACTTCTTGAGTTTGATCTTTTTGTTTGTTAATAAGATCTTGTAATTTTTCTTTAATTTCTTCGCCTTTTTTCTGCATATCAGAAACGACATCATCTGCTTTTGATTGAATTTGTTTTACAGTTTCATCTGCTCTTTTCATAGCATCTTTTGCGCCATCTGCTAGCATTTGACGAGTTTCTTCACCGGATTTCGGTGCTAATAATATACCTGCAACGGCACCTATTGCACCGCCTACTAAAAAACCTGCTAAAAATTTACCTGCTGACATTAATTTCTCCTTTTTGTTTTCATTATATAAGATAGTTGTTAAAATTCAACCCTGCTTAAAGGCTATTTTTTAAAAATTTTATACATTGTTGCAAAACCGTTTAACAATCCACCAATAAGTGATCCTGAAATCATTTTTGTTTTATCAACAATTCTACCAATTGCTGATTTTACATCACCAACACCATTATTGGTATTTTTTATGATTTCATTTATTGAATTTAGGGTTTCATTTACGTTAGTCAATGTCGGTTTCAACTCAGTATTTACAATTGTTGAGATTTCATTAAGATTTTTGGCAAGTGCAGATAAATCAATAAGCAACTTCACCAAGAACCCGCCAACAACAATTACAATAATACCTGTAGCCCAAGCTAAAAATGTTAAACCGTGATTTAATGCAATTTGTGATAGTTCCATAATTTTTCCTTAAAAATTGTAATTATCTTTCTCAAGT
Source organism: uncultured bacterium (assembly GCA_902772945.1). GTDB lineage: Bacteria > Cyanobacteriota > Vampirovibrionia > Gastranaerophilales > Gastranaerophilaceae > Stercorousia. The sequence continues at coordinate 7,116 of CACYCU010000114.1, forward strand.
TCTTTTGCCTTAAGAAGTTTCTTTGATTTTATCATATTATTAAATTTTCTAAATTGTCTTTCTAACTTATATTTCATTAAATCTACATTTTCAAGAGCTTGTTTTTTAGCTTCATTAATGGCCGGAGAATGTTTTTCATACAATTCACAAGCAGCATCTTTTAATTGTTTTCTTGATTCTTCTCCGGGTTTTGGAGCATATAAAACACCGGCAATAATCCCGCCTACGACACCTGCAAGCAGTCCCATTCCGAACATTAGTGATTAGTTTTTACTCATATTAACCTCTACTTTCGATTTTATATTATCATATTTTTTTCAGGATTACAAGCTAAATAGCCAATTCAAGCGCTACGTCTCGTATTGCGCCTATCAAATTGTAAATTCTTTTTGCTTTTAATTTTTTCATTCTGAAAAATATCAAAACTGTATAAATAGCAACTGATGTAACTGTTTTGATAATCATTTTTTCATTTTGCTTTTTAACAAAATCAATACCACTTTTTATTTTTTTACTAAAATCTGTAGAAACACATCTGACATATTGCATAAATGTTTTTGCAAGCGGATTGAACTCTTTTACACAATCATTTATATCCAAAATCTTTTTATCTGCTTTTCTTATAAAAAAGATTAATTGGAGTGCAATTATTAATTCAGCTACAAAAATTATTGCAATAAATATGTACATAGGAGTTATTTTATATTATTATTAGGTAGAGGGGAATACGTCTAAAGGACTATTTTATGAAAATCAGATTTTATATAGCTTTAATAACAGCAAGACTTGCATATTTAGCAATAAAACTTTTGGCAAAAACTTCCGGCACTTCATTTGTCGGCAAACTATCACTCAAAATTTGTCCTGATTTTTTAAAATATTGTTCAAAATATATAACCGAAGGTTTCGTAACAGTTACGGGGACAAACGGGAAATCCACTACATCCGGACTTATTGCCCACATTTTAGCAACAGCACACCAAAAAGTAATCCATAACCTTGAAGGAGCAAATATGCTGACAGGTGTAGCAAATGTTTTCGCACTAAATGTCAGACCATTTATAAAATTTGATTATGCAGTAATTGAATCTGATGAAGCATATTTAACAAAATTATACGACTACATAAATTCAGATTATCTTGTTGTAACAAATCTTTTTAGAGATCAACTTGATAGATACGGAGAACTCAATACTACGGCCGGCTTTATAAAAGATGCAATCAACAAAAATCCGAATTTAAAATTAATTCTAAATGCCGATGACCCTTTAGTATCTACATTTAACAGCACAAAATATGCAGTATACTATGGTTTTGAAAATGTAGAATATGATACGTCCTATGAACACAAATCAAATGCACCATCAGAAGTCTTCAATTGTTCTTGCGGCAATCCTTTGAGCTATTCAAAACAATTCTTCGCTCAGGAAGGACACTATTATTGCGAAAAATGCGGTTACAGACGTCCCGAATGTGATTATCCGGCAGATGTAGTCGTTCATAATGACTTTTCGGTTATTACCCTCAATATAAAGGGAATAAAATTTAAATTCACAGTAAATCTTGCAGGTTTGTACAATGCTTATAACGCACTGGCAGCAATTGCATACGGACTTGAAAACGGTTTGAATCAAGCTGAAATTCAAAAGGCACTTGATAGCTACCACGCTATTTTTGGCAGAACTGAAAAACGAACAATTAACGGAAACCCCGTTCTAATTCAGTTAATCAAAAACCCTACAGGAGCCAGTGAAGTTTTAAAAACCGTTGATTTAAATTCAAATATTGTAATTGCAATTAATGACAATTATGCAGATGGTCGAGATATTTCTTGGCTTTGGGATAGTGATTTTGAGCAATTAAAAAATGCAAAAAAACTCGTTATAACATCAGGTATTAGAGCAAACGACATGGCAACCCGACTAAAATATGCAGGCATTGCGCAAGAAAAAATAATTATAGAACCAAATATTAAAAAAGCAATAGATATAGCAAGCAAAGATGGGAAGACTACACTTCTGCCGTCATATACTGCGCTTTTATCTATCAGTAAAAATAAAAAACAAGTGAGGTAAAAATGTTATTAGGTGTAAATATAGATCACATAGCTACATTAAGAAACGCAAGAGGTGGCATTGAGCCCAGCGTAATAAAAGGAGCTGAAATTGCCGAAGCAAACGGCGCAACATCAATCACAACACACTTAAGAGAAGACAGACGACACATAAAAGATGAAGATGTTTATACTTTAATAAATACTTTAAAAACCCGCCTAAACCTTGAAATGGCTATGGCAGAAGATATTCGATCTATTGCATTAGAAATCAAACCCCATTCAATATGCCTTGTTCCGGAAAAAAGGCAAGAAGTTACAACAGAAGGCGGACTTGATGTTGCAGGTCAGCTTGATAAAGTTACGGAATTTATAAAACCTTTACTTGATGCAGGCATAATCGTAAGTTTATTTATCGATCCTGATGAAAAACAAGTTAAAGCTTCAGCAAAAACAGGAGCTCAATTTATTGAAATGCACACAGGTTCTTATGCAGAATGCTTTGGCTACAAAGAGGAAGAAGAGGAATTTCAAAAACTTAAAAAATCAGCTCAGTTGGCTCAAAATTTAGGTTTGAAAGTAAATGCCGGACATGGTTTGAATTATGAAAACGTACACAGAATGCACGAAATTGAAGGTTTGTATGAGCTAAATATTGGACACAGCATAATTTCTCGTGCAATATTTACCGGATTACCGGAAGCTGTAAGCAAAATGAGGAACTTAATCAAATGAAATCAGAACAAGAAATAATAGAAGAAATGCAAGCAGTAGTTGAACAAATGCGTATAGATGATATTGAGGACAATCCTGATATTGTTGATGAGATGTTCGATTGTGATTGCTGTGGTGAAGCTAAATCCCTTGCAGGCTCTATTGAATACGAAGGCTACAGATTATGCAACGATTGTGTTTTAATTGCAGAAACAGGCTTTGCATTGGGAAAAATCAAATCCGTAACAGAACTTATCGGAGCTATTGAAGATAAGAACTTGGAACGCCTTGTAGAATTTATTAAGACTGAAGAGAAGAGTCAAAACAATTAGAATATATATATCTCAAACCTTCAAGAGTCAAAGTTGGATTAATATAATCAAAAGGTCTTTTCAAATAGTTTGCAATCAGCCCTGAATACCCTCCTGTTGCAACAATTGTAGCTTTTTCTCCAAGTTCGTTTTCACATTGTTCAACAAGCCCGTCAATCATAGAAGCCGTTCCTCTGATAACTCCGGATAAAATCGCATCGTTTGTATTATGACCTATTGCACAAGGAGAAATAGCAACATCTGTCCTTGGAAGTTTTGAAGTAAATTTATTTAAAGCTTTCATTTGTGACATAACACCAAGAGAAATAACCCCGCCCACAAATTCACCTTTAGAATTTACAACATCAAAAGTAGTCGCTGTTCCAAAATCGACAACGATTACAGGACGTTTATACAATTCATAAGCTCCGGCAGCATTTGCAATTCTATCTGCTCCTGCTTCTTTTGGATTATCAATAGATATTTTTATACCGACATCAATTTCAGAAGAAAGCACAATAGAATTCAGTCCAAACACTCTATCACAAGCCGTCCTAAACTTTTGTGTCAATTCATCAACAACTGATGAAATTATACAGCCGTTAACATTAAAATCCTTGAACAATGATTTTAACAGAACTTCATACTCATCTGTCGGCAAATCTTTATCAGACGCCAACCTAAACTCTTCAACAAGAGCTTCTCCATCAAAAAGTCCTAATGTAATACTTGTGTTTCCGATATCTGATGTCAACAGCATAAAACTAGTCCTCACTGAGGAACAGTTTATACTAAACAAAACTCTTTTGCAAAATTACTATGTAGTTCGATTTCCAGCATCAACTATAACAGAATTTCCCAGAGTATATATCTGAGTATTTGGATAATTACCGGTACTCAACCCTGCCACAAGATGCTCTTCAAATTTCCTTTTATTAGTTTTTCCTGCATCAGCTTTCAATGCACCACTACCAAGTTGATCTTCACCTGGTGTAGAAAATAATACCTTTTTTATAGCTTCTAAGCCCATAGTTATACTCCTATATATCTCTTATATATATATAAAGAATATAATTTCCATGGAATTGCCTAAATTTTTCTATTTATTTACAAAAGTTTACAATTATTTTAAAATATTTCTTTCTAATGCTATTGCAGTTTTTGTTTTTGCAAGTCCGCCTTGAGAACTCTCTTTTAAAAGTGGTGACATAAGAGCTCCTGTTTGCTCCATAGCATCCACAACTTCGTCAACCGGAATTTTTGAAATAATATCAGCCATCGCCAGCTCAGATGACGTTACAGCATGAATTGCCAAAAAAGGATTTCTCTTGACACAAGGTATTTCAACAAGCCCGCAGACAGGATCACAGGTTAATCCCATAATATTTTTTAGTGCTAATGCAACTGCATTTAAAATTTGTTTTAGATTTCCGCCTCTCATTTGAGTTAAAGCAGCCGCTGCCATCGCTGAGGCTACACCGCATTCAGCTTGACAACCGCCTACAGCACCTGCAAGCGACATTTTATTTGACACAAGTTTGCCAACTTCACCTGCTGTTATTAATGCATTTATTTGTTCATTTTCAGAAATATTGAAATCTTGAGAAAAAGCTATAACAACAGCAGGAACAATTCCACAAGAACCAGCCGTAGGACATGCAACAATTGTACCCATCCTAAGATTTTGTTCACTTGTTGCAAGCGCATATGTCATTATTTTTTCTGCTGTTTTGCCAAGTATTGAACTCGATTTTTCATAACGTTTTTGAAGTTTATCACAATCATCACCACTCAAACCGCTTGGAGATTTTTCCGTA